>NZ_JBSSDA010000007.1:0-126448 GCF_054060305.1 Thermostichus sp. OS-CIW-31
TATGACTTTATCAGTCAGGAGGTGCGGGCAGCGGAAGACCCTGAGTTTGAGACGTTTTACACGAAGAACATTTTGCTGAACGAGGGGATTCGGGCGTGGATGGCGCCGCAGGACCAGCCCCATGAGCGCTTTGAGTTCCCTGAAGAAGTCCTCCCCCGCGGCAATGCGCTCTAAAGGAAGCTACCCTGGCTGCGTTAGGGATCCGCTCCCGGCGAATCTTGAGTAATCAAAAATCAAAAACTAAAGAGTTCAGGGATCCCTCATGGGATCCCTTTTTGTGTTGGGCGCGAGGTGGCTAGGAGGGGATCCCGTCTCGCAGGCGGGCGCGAATGGCTTGCCAGATCTGTTCAACCAACTGGGGCGGGCTAGTTTCTGACCGGATGGGCACCCGCACATCGGCTTGGGCGTAGAACGGCTCTCGCTCTTGCATCAGCTTGTACAGGGCAGCTTGGGGGTCGGGGGTTTGCAGCAGGGGGCGTTGGCCGGGATCCCGTCTGAGCCGCTGCCAAATCAGCTCGGGGGCCACATCCAGCCAAACAGTGAGGCCATGGTGCAAGTAGCTCCAATTTTTGGGGCGCAACACAATGCCGCCGCCTGTGGCGATCACCAGCCGGGTGTAGCTGCTCAACTGGGCCAACACCTGCGTCTCCAGATCCCGGAAGTAGGCTTCCCCATGCTCGGCGAAGATCTGAGCGATGGAAGAACCCCCCACCTGCTCCACCAGACCATCGGTGTCGAAAAATTGAAAGCGCAACTGGGCTGCCAGCTCCGATCCCACGGTGGATTTGCCGCTGCCCATCATCCCAATGAGATAAACATTTACGCCGCGCAGGCGCTCAACTTCCTCGGGGTGGATCATGGGAAAGGTACCTAGATATAGCCATGCTCGGCCAGAAACTCCAGAGAAACGCTGCTCTCGGGGGGCAGCAAGCCCAGCAATTTTTCCACATACTTGCCCAAAATATCCGCCTCTATGTTGACGGGATCCCCAACTTGGAGCTGAGAAAGGTTGGTCTCGCGGTAGGTTTGGGGGATCACAGCCACCTTGAACCAGCAGCCCCCTTGGCGCACCTCAGCAATGGTCAAGCTCACCCCATTCACCGCCACGCTGCCCTTGGGTACGATGTAACGCCCGATCTCTTCAGGAACCTTGAAGCTCAGCTCCCAGGCGTTGCCAGTGGCGGCTTGATCCCACAGTTGCCCCACCCCATCGATATGGCCGCTGACAAAATGCCCCCCTAACTTGTCTCCTACCCGCAGCGCCGGTTCCAGGTTGACTGTGCGCGGGCCGAGGGATCCCTGGCCCCAAGTCGAGCGCCGCAGGGTTTCCGGCGAAACATCGGCCAAAAATCCATCGGGCAGAATCTCCACCACCGTCAGGCAAAGGCCGTCCACCGCCACGCTATCTCCATAGGCCAACTGAGGTTGCAACCGGGGACAGGTAACCCGTAGCTGTGAAGAATTGATCAACTGGGCTGTGCCCAAACTTCGAACCAGACCCGTAAACATTGCTTTGGCTCCTTAGGTTTTGCCGGCTGCCTTTTTGGCTTTCTGTTTTTCTCGCTCTTTGGCTCGTTTTTCGGCAGCGATTCGCTCTTGTCGGGCTTTCTCTTTCTCTTCAGCGATCTTTTCTAGATAGTAGTGATAGTTGCCCTGGTAGGCGACCAACTCTCCGTTGCGAATCTCTACAATCTTGTTGGCCACTTTTGAGATAAAGTAGCGGTCGTGAGAAACAAGGATCACCGTGCCATCGTAATGCTGTAAAGCTTCTTCCAGCATCTCTTTGGCCGGGATATCTAAGTGGTTGGTGGGCTCATCCAAAATCAGTAGGTTGGCCGGCTGAAGTAGCATTTTCGCCAACGCCAAGCGGGCTTTTTCTCCCCCGCTCAAAGCCGCTACTTTCTTAAAAACGGCGTCGCCGCTGAACAAAAAGCGACCCAACAGCGTGCGCACTTCTTCGTTTTTCCAGTCGGGCACTTCGTCATGGATGGTGTCCAAGACGGTTTTGCTCAGATCCAAAGCCTCTGCTTGATTTTGCTCGAAGTAGGCAGGGATCACATTGTGTGCTCCCAATTTCACAGATCCCTCGGTAGGTTGCTCTAGGCCGGTGATAAGACGCAGCAGGGTGGATTTTCCTGCCCCATTGGGCCCCAGAAAGGCGACGCGATCCCCACGCTCGATCAACAGCTCCGCACCCAAAAACAAAATCTTATCTCCATAAATGTGCGTCAAATTCTCGATCTTCACCACCTCGCGACCACTGCGGGGAGCAGGGGGAAAGCGAAACTTGAGGGTACGCACGTCGCCAATGGGCGCTTCGACCCGCTCGATCTTTTCCAGTTGTTTTTCGCGGCTTTTGGCCTGAGTGCTGCGGGTGGCACTGGCCCGGAAGCGATCGATGAAGGTTTGTTGCCTTTCAATTTCCTTTTGCTGACGTTCGTAGGCAGCTTGTTGTGCCTCTCGCCGTTCAGCTTTTTGGAGTAGGTATTGAGAATAGTTACCCAAGTATGTCGTAGAAACTCCTCGCTCCGTCTCCACAATTTGGGTGCAAAGCCGATCCAAAAACTCTCGATCATGAGAAACAATCACCATGGGGATCGTCAAGCTCTTGAGGTAGTTTTCCAGCCACTCAATGGTCTCCAAGTCTAGGTGGTTGGTCGGCTCGTCTAGCAACATCAAATCGGGTTTTTGCAGCAGGATTTTCCCCAGGCTGATGCGCATCTGCCAGCCGCCGCTGAAGGCGCTCACCAACCGATCCCCGTCCTCCGGCTCAAACCCCATTTCCGGCAGGATTTTCTCAATACGCGCCTCCAGTTCATAGCCATGTAAACTCTCAAATTGGCGCTGTAGACGATCTAGACGGCGCAAAAGGGTTTCCAACGTGTCCGCGTCCGCCTGCTCCATCTGTTGGGTGATTTGGGCAATTTCTTGGTGAATGCGGTTTTCCTCTTGAAAGACTGTCCAGAACTCTTCTCGCACCGTTCGGGCGGGATCCACTCCAAATTCTTGGGTGAGATAGGCGATGCGCAGGTTGGCGGGGCGGATCACCTCGCCGCTGGTCGGTTCTTCTTGCCCGCAGATAATCTTGAGCTGGGTGGTCTTTCCGGCCCCGTTTACTCCCACTAGGCCGACGCGATCCCCAGGCTTAACTTCCCAGTTCACATCCTTGAGCACCTCACCAGTGGGATAGATTTTGCTAATGTGTTCCAGTCGCAGCATAATGCTCCTTGGGGATCGGGACCAATTGGAGAAGTGTGGCGTTTTCTTTACATTCTTTACTCGATTTTACGTATTCTTGGGATCCCTGTCCATGGATCCTGAGCAATTTCTGCTTGATTTCTCCCTCTCATTGATCTTGCCGGGATCCACGACAGCGTTTAATATTTCTGGTTTGCCTTCAGAAGTGCCTGCTGAACCCTGTTCGATCTTTTTTCGTGTCTTCGGGGCTTGTTTGTCGGTACCCTTAGTATGGACTCTTTTGCCAGAAGCCTTGTGAGGCTTCTCTAAGGCTTAAACGACCTCTAATGCCAGCGGGGAAAAGCCAGTTCCTGAGAGAGATTGAAGTAGCCGGTCGTGATGACAATGAGGAAGGTTGATCGGATAAGTTTTCAGTGTATGGGATGCTTACTTCGTCTCTTGTTTCTGAAATCCCCGGCAACCTATTTTTCTCTTTTGGGCATGTCCTAATGAGCTATCAATCCATTGACATTAGCAGTCAGCTCAGACAAGTTATGGTCTCTTGAGTTGACTTCTTATCTAACATAAAACCTTTGTTGATTTTGACAGGAAAGCCAATGGCGACGGGGATCAACTCAGAAGGACACTACGCCTTGGCCTGATCCTCGAGGGAACGGGGGGATCCCTGAAACAGGGCAGGATGACCTGTTCTGCCTCCCTGAACCGACAGAGGATTTTGTCTGTGGGCAGGCGGCTGTTGGGCCAGAAGCCGCTTCACCTCTGCATTAAGCTGGCTTTCGTTGAAGGGCTTGGTCAAGTAGGCGGTTGCCCCCGACCATTTGCCGCGGATGCGGGCCAGCAGACCATCGCGAGCGGTAACCATCAGGATGGGAAGGGACTTAAACTCTTCTAAGCTGCGCACAATGCGGCAAAGCTCTAGACCATCGATCCCCGGCATGGCGATATCCATCAACAACAGGTGGGGCCGATGCTGAAACAACAAAGGAAGCACCTCGGCGGGGTTGCCTGTTGTAATCACCTGATAGTTGGGCAAATACTGCCGTAGGATTTCCTGCATCACCACGCTGTCGTCCACCGCCAAGATGGTTATCGGGTTGTGGCGCTTGGTCTGCAGCAGCTCTTGGGGTGTTTGTAGGCTGACCAAACCTTTTTTCGCCCAGGAGGCAAAGAGATTGGCCACCTCCAGCCGATCCCGGCACAGCTTCTTGGCGATTGCTTCCAGCGACTGGCCATCTTTGGTGAGGGTGTGGAGCTTCTGTCGTTGCTCATCGGTGATGCGGTAGCGGTTGACCCGTTCCCAATTGACCACCGGCACCGCCAACAGGGTTGGGATCGCCACCTTCAAATCTGCCCAGCGATCGTGGCGCCGGGCGGCTTCTTGCAGCAGCGGCTCCAACTCAAACCCGCCAATGGGGGCCTCTTGGGCGACCTGCTCCTGCACCTCAAAGTAACAGGTGCCTGCCCGTTCGAATAGGTAGCGGTCGAAATCGGTAAGCAGGTTGAGCCACAGGGCATCTTCCAGCTCCCCCGGCTTGAGCAGGCCCAATTGCGTGATAGCCTCCAGCAGCTCAGGTAAGGAATGGTCTTTCATCAAGCGCTCTTGCACCACCGAGATGGCCCGCTGTGGCCATTCCAAGTTGAGGCGAGGAATAAAGCGGGAGAGTCGTTTCAGCAGGATTTGCGTGTTGAGGGGTTGATCGGCAGAAAAAAGCAGCCTGCCGTGGTAGTAGGTCAACACCCAGGGTTCCGCACCCTCAGAGGGATCCAGTCCCTTGAGGTGAATGTGCAGATATCCAGTGGTAAACCGCCAACCTTGCTGCCTGAGCAGTGGCGCAAGTTCCTCCGAGCCGAACACAAAACGGGACATGCAGCGTTCTCCGGGCCAACTTCTTCAGGCCAAATGAGCAGCGATTCACCTCAGCCACACGCTCAAACCGTCGAAAGGAGAGCATGACTCTAGTCAATAATAAGCTCAACCATACTGAAAATAATGTATAATATGTTCAGTACGGATTACTACCAGTTGATCTTTCTGTTTACTTTCGAGTCTGCCAACATGGTAGCCAAAGCAAAGCAGAAAATTGGTAGTAAGACGACACGGAAACTGCGCTTTGGGTATTCTACTCAAAGCTTTGCGGGATACCGCCATTCTGTTTGGAAACAAACAGAATGCTATCGCTGCATAGTTGAACAGTGATGTTCAGCAGTGTTCAGCGTAAATGTATCAGCTTCAGAGAGCTCACTTATTTTAACAACTGGCTGATCTTAGCTTTCCCGGCCATTCCTTTACAGCAAGGGAATACCGCTTTGCCAACCAGGATATACACCCATGCAATCCCATATGCAGTGCCTTGAAGGATTACCATTGCAAGGCTAGGGTCCGGCTATGGCTCTATCTTTCTAAATTGAGAGCCTGCCGTTGGGCTTGTAGCAATTCTTGGATCCCGGCTTGGGCCATCTCCAACATTTGTAGCAGTTGCGGGCGACTGAAGCAGGCGGCTTCGGCAGTGCCCTGGATCTCGATGAAGGATCCCTGCTCGTTCATAACAATGTTCATGTCCACCTCGGCTTGGCTGTCTTCCTCATAGCACAGATCCACAAGTACCTCTCCCTGCACAATTCCTACTGAAAGGGCCGCCACCTGCTGCCGCAGCGGGGATCCCTGGGCCGGATCCAGCGCCCCCTGTTTGTACAGCCAAGTGATGGCGTCGTGCAGAGCCACATAGCCCCCTGTGATCGCGGCGGTGCGCGTTCCGCCATCGGCCTGCAGCACATCGGCATCGACGGTGATGGTACGGGATCCCAGCTTGCGAAAATCCAAGGCGGCGCGCAGACTGCGCCCGATGAGCCGTTGAATCTCGGCAGTACGGCCCGATAGTTTCAACATTTCCCGCGGCTGTCGTTGTTGCGTGGCTCCGGGCAACATGCGGTACTCAGCCGTCAGCCAGCCTTGGCCGGTGTTCTGCAGAAAAGGGGGAACTTCTTCGGCCACACTGGCGGTGCAAAGGACATGGGTATGGCCGAACTTGACCAACACCGAGCCAGGGGCATAGCGGGTAAAGTGGCGCTCAAAAGAAACCGGGCGCAATTGAGCAGCGGTGCGATTATCTGGGCGTTGCCAGCTCATGGACAGTTCAAAAAGGGATCCCTCGCATTGTCAACCATGTCTGCCCAATGCGGCTCAGGACTTGGAATCTTTGCAGAACATGACTGGGGCGACGGCTGCGGACGGAATTGGTCTGGGAAGGCAAGGACGACAAGTGTAGCAACCGCCGCAAATTGGATATTGCCGGGTATGCCACCTCTACGCGGAAGCAAAGTGAAGCACTTGTAAACTACCCGACACCCGCGCTATGCGCAGGGTGCGGGCTTTATCCCAATCCCTAGCGGCCCCAGAGGACAGCTAAGTTTCCGAATTTCAGGCGAGTTTACAGTCGCCCCAAGGAGAGAGATTACTTGAGCAGCGTTATGGTCAGCATCCCCTTCCCACCCGCAGTGTCCACACTTGAACGACTTGCCACTGCGGTAGGACTTGCCCTGCTCAGGGTGGATGTGCAGGCACTTGTGGCAGGTCTGACTGGTGTAGGCAGGCGGCACCAGCACCACAGGCACTCCAGCAATGGCAGCCTTGTAGGCCACAAACATCCTGAGCTGGTAGAACGCCCAGTTGTTAGTCCTGCGCCGCTCAGCCTTACTTCGAGACTTCTGATTCAGGCAATCTCTGATGCCTGTCAAGTCTTCAAAAGCCAGTGCCGCACCAATAGCCTGGGCATCCCTGACCAAGGTTTTGCTGATGTTATGGTTCAGCCATGTCTGGTAGCGCCGTTCTCTCCCAGAGAGCCTTCTCAGCAGCCTCCTAGAGCTGCGAGTGCGTTTGGATTGAACCTTGGCGCGTACACGGCTGAACCGGTCACGGACGGCCTGGATGTGTTCTCCACTCCAAGAACGTCCGTTGCTAGCGGTGGCAATATCCCGCCTGCCCAAGTCAACTCCGATTACCTTTGGAGTTCTGCCAGTCGGGGGAGTATCCAGCTCAACAGCAATGTTGATGTAGTAGTCCCCTTGCTTGGTCTTGGACAGAGTAGCGCTGGTGGGCGTTTGCCCCCGCAGCAAAGCGATTTGATAACCGCCAATCTTGAGCTTGAGCCAAACCCGTCCGCTCATCAGGGTCACGCCCACGGCTTGGTCGGACTCTCGGTACTTAAAAGTACGAGCGTCCAAAGTCAGACTGGTGGGGCGGAACTTGTGGACTTGCTTCACCGCCTTGGCATTGCTAATCACCCGACGGAGCGCCTGACAGACGTGGTTGGCTTTTAGCCCCGTTGCCTCCTTCACCGGTCGATAGACCAGGTGATGCAGCTTGACGGTGTTCCAGCAGTTCTTTTGTTTGGCGGTGTCGAGGATCTGGTTGCAAGCATTCGCAAAGCCCTGCAAAGTGCGGTCAATTTCTTGACGCAACTCTTGTGGGACTATCAGCTTGCAACGTACGGATATAGTCTGGCTCATGGGCTTATTGTAGTTTATCCAGACTTTTGACCAGCAAACCTATATGGAGGAGGGCTTTCCTCTCGACACCAAGCCTGCGGCTATGGTGCGGGCCTCTAGCCCGAAAATTTGGTGAGCAGCAAAACTTCTAGCGGCTGATCTCAACCCTCAGCTGCCCTACTTACCTACTTATTCCCTGCTTGTCGAAGAAAATCTAAAAAAAATGCACCAGCGCACGCTGGCGCAAGAGGGTCAACTTTTACCGGTCAGACATCGACCTAGACAAGGGCAGGGATCCGAGATCCCCCCAGGGCCTCCACCAATGCCCGCACTTGAGCCACCATGGCCACTTCATCCTGGAGCCGGCTGACAGCTTTGCCCACCCCTACACCTGAAGCGCCGGCAGCAATGGCCAAGCGCACTGTTACCGTCGAGAGGCCGGAAGCGCAGATAACCGGTACCGAGACGACACGGCTAATTTCATAGGCGGCGGCCAGGGTGGGGGCAGCCTTCTCGATCAGGCCCAGGGATCCCCCGTGAACCGGCTCGGCACTGGTGCTGCCCTCGGTTTGGATGAGATCGGCTCCCAGATCCTCCAGTTTCTCGGCCAATTCTGCCTGTTGATTCAGAGGCAGAGTGTGGGGAACGGTTACCGACAAGAGCGTGCGGGGCAGAAGAGAGCGGGTTCGGCGGGTAAGGTCTAGGACTTCCGCTGCGGAGAAGATGCGGCCTGAAGGGTAGAAGCTGTCGTAATTGCCGATCTCGGCCATGTCTGCTCCTGCCTGTACGGCTGCGGCCAACTGCTGCGGCTCCACCGCCGACACACAGATGGGCAGATCGATCTGGGCGCGTACCCGCTGCACCAATTCGGGGCTGGCAGCGATATCCACCCAAGTGGCCCCTCCCTGTTGGGCGGCGCGGGTGATGCTCAGAACCGACTGCAGGTCGAAGTTTTGTAGACCGCTGATGATCTTGAGGGCCCGACGTTGGGCCAGAGCGTCGAAAAGAGCAGCGTGAGAGGCAGTGGTCATAGGCTCGTCAGCTTGTGGAAAGGCAGTCTAAGAGGAGTGAAAACAAATGGCTGCTAAAACTGGGCTTGGGGAAGCCTTTGCTCAGTCTAGAGGGTTTGCCTCAATCCCACAAGGGTCCCTCTTTACCCCATCATCCCAGTCCTTTTGGCTCACCACAATTCTTCAATAGATTCAATAGAATAGGGATCCCTTCTTGCAAGCCATCATGTATCGCTCTCCCTTCCCCTTCCTGGGCCTGCCTGAGCCGGATCCGGAGATGGCCCAAGCAATTCTCCTGCCCGTCCCCTACGAGGCCACCACCTCCTATGGCAAAGGCACCGCCAAAGGCCCTCAGGCGCTGTTGCAGGCTTCTGCCTATGTGGAGATCTACGACGAGGTACGGGATCGCCAGCCAGCTCTTCACCCCGACTTCTCGGAAGAGATCTCCCGCTACTGGACGGCCCCCCCGGTGGAGTTGGAAGGTCTGGGATCTTCCGCCCAGGAGCTGGCTATGGCCGAAATCCAGCGTCGCGCTGCCGAGTGGGTGAGACCGGGGCGGTTCCTGCTTTCCATTGGTGGGGAGCACTCCATCAGCGGGCCCCTGATTGCTGCCCACCTGGCCCATTATCCGGAGCTGCACGTCCTGCAAATCGATGCCCACTGCGACCTGAGAGATAGCTACGAGGGATCCCGCTATTCCCATGCTTCTGCCATGGCCCGCGTGGTGGAGCAAGTGGGCAGCCGCCTCACCCAAGTGGGGATCCGCTCCATCTGCGCCGAAGACCGCCAGACCATTCGCGAGCGCCGTCTGCACACCTTTTTTGCCCACAGCTTGCACACCAAGCCAGCCCAGGAGTGGATCCCAGAGGTGATTGCCACCTTGGGCCCCCAGGTTTACCTGACGGTGGATGTGGATGGGCTGGATCCCGCTGTGGTGCCGGCCACCGGTACCCCCGAACCTGGCGGCTTGGGCTGGTGGGAGACGGTGGAGCTGATCCGGGCGCTAGGACAGCAACGGCAAATCATCGGCGCCGATGTGGTCGAGCTGTCGGTCACGGGAGAACGGGAAACCGATCGCCGCAGTGCCTTCACCGTCGCCAAACTGGCCTACCAGATCTTGGCTGCGGCCTTGGGTTAAGCTCAAGAAGAGCTTGGCCGGCCATCCCCGGGGCACCTGTTCGAGTTCTTTAGGTTTTTGGGTAACACACCTGTGAAATCGGCCCACCCCCGTCGTCCTGCTTTTGAACTTCCCGCTTTGTCCTGGATTCCCTTGGCGGGTGGGGCATTGCTGCTGATCCTCTTGGCCACCTTGCTGCAGTGCTTGGTGGTGGTGCCTGCCGGCACACGGGCCGTGGTGTTCAACTCCCTGACGGGGCTGAAGCCGCAGCCGCTGGGAGAAGGGCTGCACCTCCTGCTGCCGCTGGTGGAAACGCCTATCTTCTACGACGTGCGCACCCAAACCTACACCATGGCCTCCCAACGCTCCGAAAACCAGGGGGATGATGCGTTGAAAGTGCTCAGCGCCGACGGCCAGCAGATCTCCCTCGATGTCTCGGTGCGCTTTCGCTTGGATCCCGACCAAGTGGCCCACCTGCACCAGACCATTGGCCCTTCCTACGTGGACAAAGTGATTCGCCCAGAGGTGCGGACGGTGGTGCGCAATGAACTGGCTTTGCACCGCGCCATCGCCGTTTTCTCGGAAGAACGCGAGCAGATCCAGGAAAATGTGGAGCGGCAGCTCTCCAGCATTTTTGCTGAGAATGACCTGATCTTGCAAAACGTGCTGCTGCGCAATGTCCGCTTCTCCGACCAATTCCAAACGGCCATCGAGCAAAAGCAAATTGCCGAGCAAGAGAAAGAGCGGGAACGCTTCCTCGTGGAAAAAGCAGAGCTGGAAAAACAACGATTGGTGATCCTGGCAGAAGGAGAAGCCCAAGCCATTCGCCTCCAGGGGGAAGCCCTGAAGCAAAACCCAGAAGTGGTGCAGTTGGACTACGCGCGCAAACTGGCGCCCGGCACCCGCGTGATCATCTCCCGACCGGATCCCTGGCAGCGGTAGCGGACAGCCCGTTGGCTCTGGGTTCTGCAAAAATCTATCCCAGAGCATTGTTGCCAATTGGAACGAGAATGGGGATAGAGATCCCCGGCCTGCTGACCTGACGATGCCCCTTGACGAGCAGCTCATCCACAGCCGCATTCAGGCCATCCGAGCCCAGATCCCAGACCATGTGGAGATCATGGCAGTGAGCAAAGGCTACAGTGCCGACCACATCCGCGCCGCCTATCGGGCTGGGATCCGCCACTTTGGGGAGAGTCGAGTGCAAGAGGCCGCCGTCAAACAAGGGCAACTGCAAGATCTGACCGATATCGTCTGGCACTTGATCGGGCATCTGCAGACCAACAAAGTCAAACCGGCCCTCAAGCAATTTGCCTGGATCGACAGCGTCGATAGCTTGCGCCTGGCCAAGCTGATCAACCAAAAGGCTTGGGAGCTGCACCTCACCCCCAAGCTTTGCCTGCAGGTTAAATTGGCTCCGGATCCCAATAAGTTCGGCTGGCCCATCCCCGATCTGTTGCAGAGCCTCCCCGAACTGAACCAACTGCTGCAGGTGCAAATTGTGGGCCTGATGACCATTTTGCCTTTGGGCTTGAGCTCAGAGGCGGCCCTAGAGCTGTTTCGCAAGCTGGCCGAACTGGCCGATTACATCCAGCGCAGTGGCTATGAACATCTGCAGGTGCACACCCTCTCCATGGGCATGTCCGACGATTACCTCCTGGCGGTGGCAGCAGGCTCTAACTTGATCCGACTGGGGCGCGCTTTGTTTGCCGACGCCGAGCAGGAATAGATGTGACCTCTGTGAAGCCGTTAAATTGTGATTAAATTTTGTGTAAAGCCGCGAACTCCGGAGTCGCCCTGCGGGGTACCTTCGGGGCGAGAGTTCGGCTTGGATAATCAAAAGTGGGGGGATCCCGCCCAGGATTTGCCCTATTGGGGAAATTTGCAATCATTTGCGTTACTTCCGTTAATATGTGCTCAATCCAGACGAGGAGCAGAGTTCGCTCCTGCCCAGCAACGGCTTGGCAAGCGGGATGACATCTTCACTTCTTCTGGGTAAACTCTACTCGTCGAATCAATGGGGTTTTGTTAACCTGCGTTAGCCCCCACTCGCTTCGGCAGCTTTCTGAGCAAACCCTGTCTCAGCCTATTGAAAGACTTTGACCGAGAATAAAAGGACGCCCCCTAGCTTGAGTGAGCCACTCAGGATCCAATCAAGAGCCTGAATCCTACGCTCGCCGTAAACCCATGACCTGTAGTGAGGATGTGCATATGAATGTCAATGGAATCTGGAGCAGGGTAAGAGATTTTGTGGGTCTGAATGATCCCGTGGACGGCCTGGAGGAGTACTCTGAAATGGAAGGGCAGGATGATTACCAACTGCTCTACGAGGGACGCCGTTCCCAACCGGCTGCTCCCCCCGAAGAGGAGGAAGTGAGTACCCTTCCGCGAGGGCGGCGGCAACGGGGAGTGGAAGCGGGGGAGGGCTCTGCCGGTCGAGAAGAGTCGCGGGGCCATCGGCGCAGTCAGCATCGGGATCGCTCAGCAGGGGGCAGTATGGGGAGCAACGTGATTGGATTACCGGGCGTAAACCCACCCACCAGTGAAGTGGTGGTGATGGAGCCGCGCAGCTTCGATGAGATGGCTCAGGTTATCCAGTACCTACGGGAGCGCAAGACGGTGATCATGAACTTGACCCTAATGGATCCCGCTGAGGCGCAGCGCTCTGTGGATTTCGTTGCCGGCGGCACCTACGCCATCGATGGCCACCAAGAGCGCATCGGAGAGAACATTTTTTTGTTCACCCCCAGCACGGTGATGGTTTCCACCCCCAGTAGCCAAGTGGTGCAGCCGCTGCAGCGCCCTTTGCAAAGCCCTACCCCCCTCTGGCCCAGCACCTATGAGCATCTGCAGGCAGTAGGTCAGCACTAGTTGCTATGGAGCGGCCACTGCTAAGTGTTATCGGGGGTGGAGCCATGGGATCCGCCCTGCTGCGGCGTTGGGTAGCTGTGGGAGTTTATCCCGCAGCGCAGGTGGCCTTGCGGGAGCCTGATCTGGATAAGGCTGTGGCCCTGCAGCAGGAGCTGGGTATCCGATTGTTGGCGGATCCATCCCAGGCGGGAGAGTCTGAGATTCTGTTTCTGGCCGTTAAACCGCAGCTCTTCCCGACAGTGGTGGCTGAGATGGGCCGGCTGTCCGCCACAGAGCTGGTGATCTCGATTATGGCCGGGATCCCCTTGCAGCAGTTGCAGCAGGCTTTTCCCAAACAAAAGGTGGTGCGCACGATGCCCAACACGCCGGCGCTGGTGGGGGCGGGCATAACGGCCATCAGCTACGGGCCAGGGGTGACGCCTATGCAGGTGGAGCAGGTGGAGAAGCTGTTTCGCGCGGTGGGCGAGGTGGTGACGGTGGCCGAAAGCCAGATGGATGCGGTGACGGCACTTTCGGGTTCCGGGCCGGGGTATCTGGCGGTGATTCTGGAAGGGCTGATCGACGGAGGGGTACAGGTGGGGCTGCCGCGTCCCATTGCTACCCAGTTGGCCCTGCAGACCTTGGCGGGTACTGCTGCCCTCTTGCAGCAAGAAAATCTGCACCCTGCCGTTCTCAAAGACCGGGTCACCAGTCCAGGGGGGACGACCATTGCCGGGATCCAAGCCTTGGAGCAGGCGGGGGTGCGGGGAGCCCTGATGCAGGCAGTGCGAGCGGCCTACGAGCGCTCTTGCCAGTTGCGGGGATCCTAGCGGGCCAGCAGCCCTTGCCACAGGGGACGGGTGATCCAATTCCATCCCACCTTGATCTGGTGTTCCAGGGTGGGGAGGCGAACCAAATAGGCAGTTCGCCGCGCCAAATAGCCCAGGGGTCCGGTCAGGGTGAGTCCGCCAAGGGCAGAAAGCACCGCCGTATCCACCCCCAGGCTGAGCATTTCCCCCAAGGAAAAGTAGCGAAAGGGCAAGAGAGGCCGCTCCTGGGTGAGCAAAGCCCAGAGGTTCCAGGCGCAATAACCGGCCTGTTGAAAAGCCGCTTGGGCCGTGGAGGGCACCGGCTGGCCTTCCGCATCCACCACTGCTGCTGCATCTCCCAAGGCGAAGATCTCTGGGAAGGTGGGGGTTTGCAGGGTGGGCAAAACCTGCAGCCGTCCCCGCTCCGTTTTGGGCAGATCCCAATTGGCAATCACGGCTGCCGGTCGGGTTCCGACAGTCCACAGCACAGCATCCACAAGATCCGTGGCCGTCTCCTGGGTCTCCAGTCGCTGGAGCTGCAGACGGAAGGGCGGGGCGCCGTTCTCGCCAAGGGCCTCGATGCCCAAGACCTTGGTTTGCAACTCCACCTGCACCTGCCGTTGGGTCAGTGCCTCTTGGGCTGCCTCCCGACTGGAGGGAGCAAAGCCGGACAAGATTTGGGATCCCAACTCGATGAGGCGGATCCGTCCCCGCTCACCCAGCCGATCTGCCAATTTGCAGGCCAATTCCACCCCACTGGCCCCTGCCCCGGCAATGGCCAGAGCCACAGGCTGAGCCGGATCCCGCTCTTCCAACGCCTTCAGGTGGGCGCGCAGCCGCTGGGCATCTGCCAGGGTGCGAAAGGGAAAAGCAAACTCCGCCGCTCCCGGAACGCTCTCCAGAGGGGTTTCTCCCCCCAGCGCCAGCACCAGCGCGTCATACTCCAAGCTCTGCCCATCTTCCAGCTCCACTCGGCGGGCTTGCGGGTCGATAGCCCGGACGGATCCCCGGCGAAACTGCACCGATTCTGGGGGCAGCAGATCTTGGAAACGGGGGGCCACCTCCCAGTCTTCCATTTCTCCGGTGAGCAGCTCGTAAAGCAGGGGGGCAAAGACAAACCGCTCCTGCCGGTCGACCAAGGTGATCTGGGGTGGTTCTGGCCAGGGTTGCCGGCTCAGTTCCAAAGCTGTGTACAGCCCGCCAAAGCCGCCCCCAAGGATGCAAATGCGATTCATGCTCAGATGGTTAACGTGACGTTATCAAAGCTGCGCGAAAGGCCCCGACTTAAAAGTCACACCCCGCTGGTGCAGATAAGCCGACGAGGGATAGCCCACCTTTGATGTGAACTGACTTGAACTTTCCCGGCTAGACTTCTCCAGCGTAGTCTTTGTTGTCCCAGCTCTGCCAGCCCGGCACTTCCGACAAGGCAGCCCGTCGCTCGTCCAGCCAAGTTTGGAGAATCACCGCCGCCGACTGCTGATCGATGAAGCCCTTCTGGGCTTTGGCCGGGATCCCCGCCTCGCGCAGATCCCACTCCGCCTGCACGGTGCTCAGGTATTCGTTGACCGTAACAACGGGAAGATCCACGGCCACCTGCAAAGCGCGCACAAACCGCTGGACTTTGCGGGCCTGGGATCCCACCGACCCATCCGCCAGAAGGGGGATCCCCACCACCACCACGGTGGCCTGGCGGCGGCGGATCCACTCCTGCACTTGGGCAATATCCTCTGAGAGGGAACGGCGCTGGATCACCCCCAGGCCAGTAGCCAGCAGCCCCAGCCGGTCGGAGCCGGCCACGCCAATGCGGCGGTTGCCTACATCCAGCCCCAGCGCTGAAAGGGGATCCCTTGTGGCAGAATAGTTCAGGCTTATCGACATCCTTGCTGATCTTTATGGCTGCCTGGCCCCCTTTGGGGCTTGCAGTTTCCGTTCCCCTATCCTCTCTCGATGACCCTGTTTGGAGCAACACTCGATGACCAGCGCTACCCTGTCTGTCCCGAAGCATGAAGTGAAAGATCTGAACCTCGCCCCCCTGGGCAAGCAACGGATCCAGTGGGCGGCGCGGGAGATGCCGGTGCTGGCCCAGATCCGGGAGCGCTTTGCTCAAGAAAAGCCCTTTGCCGGGCTGCGCTTGGTGGCCTGCTGCCACATTACGACCGAAACGGCCAACCTGGCCCTGGCTCTACAAGCAGGGGGGGCGGATAGCGTTCTCATTGCCAGCAATCCCCTTTCCACCCAAGACGATGTGGCCGCCAGCCTGGTGGCGGACCATGGCATTTCGGTGTTTGCCCTCAAAGGAGAAGATGTGGCCACCTACCGCCGCCATGTCCAGATTGCCCTAGATCACCGCCCCAACCTGATTATCGACGATGGCGGAGATGTGACGGCGGAGCTGGTGCAGCACCGTCAGGAGCAACTGTCGGAGCTCATCGGCACCACGGAAGAGACCACCACTGGCCTGGTGCGCCTTAGGGCCATGCTCAAGGCGGGGGTGCTCAGCTTCCCGGTGATGACCGTCAACGACGCCGAGACCAAACACCTGTTCGACAACCGCTACGGCACCGGCCAATCCACCCTGGACGGGATCCTGCGCTGTACCAACATTCTTTTGGCCGGGAAGACGGTGGTGGTGGCTGGCTACGGCTGGTGCGCCAAGGGAGTGGCCATGCGGGCCCGTGGCATGGGATCCCAGGTGATTGTCACGGAAGTCAACCCGGTGCGGGCTCTGGAGGCGGTGATGGACGGCTTCCGGGTGATGCCGATGGAAGAAGCCGCTGCTCTGGGGGACATCTTCATCACCGTCACCGGCAACAAGCACGTCATTCGCGGCGAGCACTTCGACCGCATGAAGGATGGGTCGATGGTCTGCAACGCCGGCCACTTTGACATTGAAATCGACCTGGTAGCGCTGCAGGAGCGGTCGGTCTCCCGACAGACGGTGCGGCCTTTTGTGGAAGAATACCGTCTGCAGTCGGGCAAGTCAGTGGTGGTGCTGGGGGAAGGCCGCCTGATTAACTTGGCTGCTGCCGAAGGGCACCCCGCCAGCGTCATGGACATGAGCTTTGCCAACCAGGCCCTGGCCTGCGAATACCTGGTGAAAAACCGGGGCCGCTTGGCCCCAGGGCTTCACCCCATTCCTCTCGAGGTGGACGAGGCCATCGCCCGCCTCAAGCTCAAGGCCATGGGGATCCAAATCGACAGCCTCACCCCCGAGCAGATCGAGTACGGCAACACCTGGACTGCCGGGACTTGAGGGTGGGTGCTGGCGCTACGAACCTGAGATACATCCTAAAACCTGTCGCACCTGGGCCAACTCGTCAGCAGGGAGGCGAGCTTTCAACTCCTTCTCCCAGCGATCCAGCCAGTTGCACAGTACCTCCGGCAGACAAACCTTTTGGTTATAGAGCTCACACACTACTCAAAGGCTGCCGTGGACGGCAACGCCGCTCTCCGCGCAAGCTCTGCGCAACCGGCCATCGTTGGAGAGGAGCGTAGAGCTGCTGGTACGGCAGTAGTGAAGACACAATGCGTCAGCTATCGACAACCCACTTTTCTTCAGAACCATTGCCTCTGGAAGCCACGTTTCCTGCACCTGGACAACCTGCACGCCCAAAGCAAGAGCCTGGGACTTGCAAAGGTCATCGACTTCTGCCAGTACCACGTCAAGCACCTCCAGAGTTGCCAGTCTTGCCAAGGATTCCAGCCCCCCAACCTTGGCGAAGTCAATGAGGATGTTGGCTTCAGGCATAGCTGCCCCTCTCATTGTCTCCGCCGAGGCGCGTTTGGGTAACTCCAACAGGTTGTCCAGAGATCCATCCAATGGAATGAGAGTGGGATCACCACTTCAGCCTAGCCCCGGTGCACCTGGGCCCAGACACGGGTGGGCAGGCCCCAGATGTAGATAAAGCCTTCGGCGGCGCGGTGGTCGAATTGATCCCCTTCCCCGTAGGTGGCCAGCTCTGGGTTGTAAAGAGAGTAGGGAGAGCGACGGCCCACACAGACTGCCTGGCCCTTGTGCAACCGCATCCGCACGACACCGGTGACGCTTTTCTGGGTGGCGCGGATAAAGGCGTCCAGAGCCTCCCGCAGCGGCGAGTACCAAAGGCCGTTGTAGATCAACTGGCTGTAGGTGGTCTCGATGCCGTACTTGTAATGGATGACATCGCGGGTGAGGGTGAGGCTTTCCAGCTCGCGGTGGGCTTGGATCAAGACGGTTAAAGCGGGGCACTCGTAGATCTCCCGCGACTTGATCCCCACCAGGCGGTTTTCAATCATGTCGATGCGGCCCACCCCATGCAGGCCAGCTAAGGAGTTGAGCTGCTCGAAGAGGGCTTTGGGACTGAGGCGCTGCCCATCCACCCCGACAGGGATCCCTTGCTCGAACTCAATCTCCACGTAGGCGGGCTCGTCGGGTGTCTGGGAAATAGGCCGGGTGAGGGCATACACTTCCTCCGGCGGCTCCCGGTCGGCATCTTCTAGGATGCCGGCTTCAGCGCTGCGGCCCAAAATGTTGAGGTCGATGCTGTAGGGGCTGGACTTCTGCACGGGCATGGGGATCCCGTAGCGCTCCCCATAGGCAATGGTCTCCTCGCGGGTCATCCCCCACTCGCGGGCAGGGGCCAACACTTTGAGCTGGGGATTTAAAGCAGCAATAGCCAGATCAAAGCGCACCTGGTCGTTGCCTTTGCCGGTGCAGCCGTGGGCCACCGCATCGGCGCCCACCTCTTCCGCCACTTCCACCAGCAGCTTGGCAATCAGGGGTCGGGCCAGGGCCGTGGAAAGGGGGTAGCGCTGCTCGTAGAGGGCGTTGGCCTGGATGGCCGGGAAGGCATAGTCGGTAATGAGGGCCTGGACAGCCTCCTGCACCAGAGATTGCTCTGCCCCCGCCCTGAGGGCTTTGGCCTGAATGGCCTCCAGCTCCGCCCCTTGCCCCAGATCCACCGCCAGGGTGACCACCGATTCCACCCCCCACTCATGCATGAGGTAGGGGATACAGACGGAAGTATCCACCCCGCCTGAATAGGCCAATACCACCTTCTTCGCCCGTCCCATCGGATCCCTGCTTGAAAAGTTGCTAGCCCATTATGCCCTGTGGCGTGGATCCTGGCTGGCCTCAATGTCGGTTTCCTCAGCTATTCTCAAGGGGATTTCTCCTGCCGGGGAAAGGCCGGGGGTGTGAGTGAGCATGGCTGGCAAAAAGACGGCTGCGGCGTGCCGGGGATCTGAGCCCAAGCGAACTGTGGGGCTGGGAATCCTGTCGCTGCTGAGCTTTGTGGCCGGGATGGGGTTTGCCGCCCTCTCCCAGCCAGAGGTGGGATCCCCTGTTGCCGTCTCCGAGCCGGAGGTGCCCCGTTTTACCGCCCACGGTTGGCCCTTGTTGGATCCCTTGCCGCAGCCGGACGAGATTTGGGAGTGCGAGCTGGTGGTGGTGGGGGGATCCTTGGGGGGTGTGGCGGCAGCGGGCCACGCCATGCGAGGGGGGGTGCAGACCTGTCTCATCGAGCTCACCCCTTGGCTGGGGGGGCAGATCACCTCCCAGGGGGTATCGGCCATTGATGAATCGCTGCCAATGCGGCAACGGGGCAATTTTTCCCGCCACTGGCTACGGTTCAAAGCCCTCATTGAGAGCCAGCCGGTGGATCTTCCTGCTTGGACAGGGATCCCTCCGGGAACCCGCGTGGCCGAGATCAACAGTTGCTGGGTGGGAGGGCTGTGTTTTCCGCCTCAGGCGGGGCTGCAGGCGGTGGAAACCTGGCTGCAACAGGCAGCCCAAAATGCCCCCAACAGTCGCTGGGCTACCCAAACGGCTTTCAAGGGGGCCACCTTCAGCGCCGATGGATCCCGGATTGAAAGCATTTATGCTGTGCAGCGGCAGCCGCGGGATCCCAACTTTGTGCCGCCGGGACGGCTGTGGCGGGAGCTGGTGAGCTGGTATGGCTGGCAGGAGACGGAGGTGTTCGCCAAGCGAGTGCTGCGTCTACAAGCGCCGCCGGGCCGCCCATTCTTCGTGATCGATGCCACCGATACCGGCGAGCTGGTGGGCTGGGCCGGGATCCCCTATCGGCTGGGTTCGGAAGGGCACGATGTGACCGGCGAGCCCAATGCTGCCCCCGCCAGCAACCCGGAGTGTACTCAAGCCTTTACCTTTCCCTTCGTGCTGGCCATCCACGACGATGGCGGGCGCTCCCGCGCCGAGCTGGTCCAGCTGCAGCCGGGCTATTCCCGCGCCGAACACCGCCGCGAGTTCGACATGGAGGGTTTCCCCACCTTCAGCGGCCAGAGCTTTTTCAATTACCGCCGCATCGTCAGCAAGGGCCGCCGGGATCCCTTCTACAGCACGCCTGTTCCAGGCGACCTGACGCTGGTGAACTGGAACCGCGGCAACGACTGGGGGATCATGAACCCGCCCCTGATCCTGACGGAAGAGCGGCTAGTGGCCTCAGGGCAGCGCCACAACTGGCTGGGGGGCCTGGATGTCTCGGCCATCAAAGATGGAGAAAACCACGCCCTGCTGTTTGCCGAGTGGCTGATGGAAACTCAATCCCGCTCTGGCTATCCCCTCTCCTTGGTGTTTGCCGAAGAGTCCTTGCTGGGCACTCGCTCTGGCCTTAGCCTCTACCCCTACATCCGCGAAGGTCGGCGCATCCTGGGGCGAGCTGCCTACGGCCAAGCAGAGTTCCTGATGTTGGAGCAGGATATTCGCGTCGGCACCACTGGGGGACGGGACTTCAGCCCCACCGTGGTGGGAGTTACCCACTACGCCATCGATATCCACGGCTGTCGCTACCGCAACTGGGAGCCCTCTCTTTCGGCCAGCTCCGCGCCAGTCAACGAGTTTTCCGTCCGTCCCATTCTCATTCCCTTGGAAGCCCTGATCCCGCAGAAGGTGGATAACCTGCTCATCGGCGGCAAAGGGATCGCCGTCAGCCACATTGTCAACGCCGCCACCCGCGTGCATTACGGTGAATGGACCATCGGCTCGGCAGCAGGCCTGACCGTGGCTTGGCTGCGCAGTCAAGCTCCCGGCCTGATCCCAGCTCAGATCGTACCGCAAGGCAAAATAGCCGATTTACAGCGCTACCTGATCTCCCATGGGCAAAGACTGCAATGGTGAACCCAGAGGACACCGTCTCAGCGCGAACGACAGATCCCCACCCAATCGACCCAATTTTTCCGATATCGGGGCCCTAGCCCTCAGAGGGAAGTGAATCGGGATCCCTGCCTGCGCGGGCATCTTCGCTACTTTTGCCATAGCGCTGCTGCCGCCACCACACCAACAGGGGGCTGGCGATAAAAATGCTGGAATACACCCCCAAAGTAAAGCCAATGAGCAGGGCAATGGCAAACCCCTTCAAGGTAGCTCCCCCGAAAATGGCGATGGCAACTAGGGGCAGCATCGTCGTCAGGGTGGTGTTCAGGGAGCGGGCAAAGGTCTGGTTCAGAGATAGGTTTACCACCTCGGCCAGGCTGACCTTGCGGCTCACCAGACGCAGATTCTCGCGGATGCGGTCGTAAATGACCACGGTGTCGTTGACGGAAAAGCCGATGATGGTCAGCAGCGCCACCACAAACAGGCTGTCCGCCTCCATACCCACCGTCAGGCCCAAAAGGGCAAATAGCCCTATCGTCAACACTACATCGTGCAGCAGCGCCACAATGGCAAACACCGCGTAATCCCACTGAAAGCGCAGGGCCAGGTACAGCACGATGAGCCCGAAAGAGATGAGCACCGCCACGATGCCGGAACGCAAGAGCAAACGCCCCACCGTCGGGCCAACCGTCTCGACCAGATTGCGCTGGAAGGGGGCAACCTCCTGCCGCAGGGTGGCTTCCACGGCCAAGCGCTCCGTCTCCGACAAAGGGGGCATGCGGATCAGGGCTTCCTGGCCCGTTTGGGTGTCCAGCTGGATGATGCTGGTGCCCAGGTTGTGTTCCTGCAGCGCCCGTCGCAGCTCCTCGGTGGTGACAGGCCGCTCAAAGCTCAGATCCAGCAAGGTGCCGCCGGAAAAATCCAACCCCAGCCGCAGGGGAGTTCCCAGAGAAGCCAGGGAAAAGGCCATGCTGACCAGCCCCACCAGCAGCACCGCCAAGGACAAGCTGAACCACAGCTTGCTCCGTCCAACAATGTCGAAGCGATAGTCGAGCAACCGAGAGGCGGGATCTACGGGGGATAGCTCTTGAGCCGTCATGATTGAGCTGTCTCCATCCGAACGCCGTAAAACTGGGGTTTGCGCAAGCTGGGGATCCCCATTGCCGCCAAGAGCAGGCTACGGGTGCAGGTGATGGCCGTAAAGAAGCTCACCAGAATGCCAATGCCCAGGGTTACCGCAAACCCTTTCACCAGTCCCATCCCTAGCCAGAAAAGCACGCCACAGACCAAAAGGGTAGTCACATTGCTGTCCAGGATGCTGCTGAAGGCGCGGTTAAACCCTTCCGAAATGGACTTGTAGATGGATTTGCCGGCCCGCAACTCTTCTTTGATGCGCTCGAAGATCAGCACATTGGCATCCACCGCCATGCCGATGCTGAGGATAAAGCCGGCGATCCCCGGCAGAGTCATGGTTACCCCCAGCAGTTGGAACAGAGCAAAGGTGCAGAGGGCGTAGATAAGCAGAGCAATGTCCGCAATCAGCCCTGGCAGGCGATAGTAGGCCACCATAAAGAGGAAAACCAGCACCAGGCCCCCGATCCCGGCATAGAGGCTGCGGCGCACGCTCACTTCCCCCAAAGTGGCCCCGACAGTGCGATTTTCAATCACCTGAATGGGAACCGGCAGCGCTCCTGCCCTGAGCTTGACCGCCAAGTCAGTGGCGGTTTCCACCGTAAAATTGCCCGTGATCACCGCCGTCCCGCCGGTGATGCCGGTGCGGGCAAACTCCGGCCCCACGATCGGGGCACTGATCAACACGTCGTCCAGAAAAATGCCCAATGGACGTTCTGTTCCGGCCAGATCTCGGGTGAGCTGAGTAAATTTTTCTGCCCCCTCCGGCTTGAACTCCAGCAGCACCTCCCAACTCTGGGATCCGCGGCGAGGGGCTTGGGGATAGGCATTGCGCAGCAGATCCCCGGTGAGGCCGACCCGCTCAAACAGAGTATCCGGATCCTCCCCCGCTGTTATCTCTCCCCGCTCGTTGCGGGGCAGCGCGCCGACGGGAACCAAGCCCTTGCGAAACTCCAGTTGGGCTGTATCTCCAAGGAGAGCAATGGCCCGATCCGGATCCGCCACCCCCGGCAACTGCACGAACAGGCGGTCTTGGCCGCTGATCTGCACCAGAGGCTCAGCCACCCCCAGCCCGTTGATCCGCTGCTGGATGACGGCCTCTACCCCCTGCATCACTTCGGGGGTGATTTCAGGCACCTCCTCGGTGGGCACAGCTTGTAGCGTGAGCTGGGTTCCTCCCTTGAGGTCAAGGCCAAGGCGAACCTCCCGGCTGAAGCCCAAGTAAACGAGGGCAACCACCACGGCCAAGATGAAGATCAGCCCTCGCAAAAAGGAGAGCCGACTGAGCCACGACGCTGAGGATCTAGCCATACTGCTGAGAAGGTGAGGAACACGGTCGCACTCGATCTGAGGCTCTTAGGATTTTGGCACTTTCTGAACCTTCTGATCCTATCGCAGACGGGATCCCAGCGGAAAACGGCAGAGCCCGTGGCGCTGCCCCGACAAAATAGCCCCTGGGATCCACCGCCAAGGCAACCCCCAGCTCGATGAAGACGGGTACTGGGCTATCCCTTTGGGCAGAGCGGATGAAGTTCAAAGCCGTTATTGTTGGAAAGATTATTCAAAGACTGCCCTCGCTGGTTTGCGCCAGCCCTGGGTTAGGCTATTGCCATTCCGGGGGAGCAAGAAACACCGCTGCTCTGCCCCAAAGTCCGCGAGTTGAGTGAAGGAAGGTTGAGGTGAAGGGGAGACTGACCTGCCATTTCCCTGTGCTGCTACTGGCCCTGCCTCTGTGGGGATCCCCGACCTGGGCCGGAGAGTATTTCACCGAGGAAGTCACCAGCCCCAGCCTGGAGATCATTCACGGCTGGCGGCAGGAGGTGTACGGCATTGGGGTCACCATCACCAACACCAGCCTCGGCTCCTTTCGCGTGCCCCTGGAAATTGATATGGAGGATCGGACTAGCTGTGAGCGGGCCGACTTGGTGCTGACGAACAATCGCATCATGCCGATGGGATCCTTCCAAGATTGCATTCTCAACATCTTTCCCTACCTGGATAAGTTCATCAACCAAGAAGTCGCCAGCATCCGAGTCACCCTAAAAGGGCCAGCTCCCCTCCTGGAAATTCCGGTAGAGGAGTCGGATCGACTGATTTTGGCCCAGGTGGCCAACCAATCGCGGGAAGCCTTTGTTTTCTTTCAGCAGGAGTTGGCCCGTGTTTTGGAGCTGCTGAGGCAGTCGGATCCCAAGCAAAGCGAGACGGCCCCACAGCCTGGCACCCCAGTTCCGACCGCCACCCCAGCCGAGTCTGCCGCTAGCCCAGGAGATTTTGTAATCGTGGGATCCATTCGGGAAGAACGAGTGGGGGCCGGTAGCCGCCTAAGCGTGGAAGCGATCAACCGCAGCACCCGCACGGTTCTCAACGCCCGTGCTCGTTTCACCTTCTATCGGGGAGAAGAAGTTGTCGATACGCGAGTGGCAGCATTTGAGCCCAGCAACGTGCCCCCCGGACAAAGGGCCTCCGCCAGTGTGCTGAAAACCGAGGCCAATTGGGATCGCGTCACGGTGACCTTCCAGTGGCAGTAGGGTTACTTCAGGGAGCCAAAGCGTTGCCGCGAATCAGGCTGCCCAGGGTTTTGACCGTGATCTTGAACTGCACCCAAGGGCTCATGGGCACTACCGTCTTGTAGAGGTAGCTGTCAAAGGTCATCCTCTGCACGTCCCGGTCGGCGCACATCTCCACAAAGGCTTCGCGGGTAGCGTTGGAACGGTAGAACACTCGCTGCAGGATGTCCAAGACCTTGTAGGTCAGGCCGTACTGGCGATCCCAGCGCTTGAGATACAGTTTTAGATCCTCCTCTGTGGGAATGCGCTTGCCGCCGTTGGAGGTCTCGACGATGGTCTCGGCGCACATGCGGCCTGACTTGGCGGCAAAATAGATCCCTTCGCCGCTGGATTTGGTTACGTATCCCGCCGCATCTCCCACCAAAGCAGCACGGCCCACCACACGGCGCGGACGGGGATGCTCTGGGATCGGATGGGCT
Source organism: Thermostichus sp. OS-CIW-31 (assembly GCF_054060305.1). NCBI lineage: Bacteria > Bacillati > Cyanobacteriota > Cyanophyceae > Thermostichales > Thermostichaceae > Thermostichus > Thermostichus sp. OS-CIW-31. The sequence goes on from NZ_JBSSDA010000007.1 coordinate 24,677, forward strand.
TCCACCTTGATCACCTGGCCTCCTCGAATCCGCTCGGCAGCACGGGCGCGGATCCCAGCTTGCAACTTTTGGATGTGGGCTTGGTTTGCCCTCATGGTGCCGGTGCCCACGGCTACATGGTTGGACTTGGGAAACACCCAGGCATAAAAGTCTGGAGAAACATCGTCCCCCACATACATTTCTGCCCGCTCTGCGTAGTAGGCCATTTTGTCGTCCGGGAGCCGGATGCGCTCCTGAAAGGCCAGCGCATAGTTGTAGTCGCCAGCACCAATGGCTTCTGCCACCTTGGAGTGGAACCCATCCGCCCCGATCACCACATCCACAGCCAAAGAACGCGGCACCCCTTGCCTCGATCCGTCGGAAAAATCGTTGTAGTGCAGGATGTAGGGATCCCGGCCATTCTGGGGGATTTCCAGATGCATTACCTTGCCGTTGATCAGCTCCGCCCCTTTTTGGTGGGCACGATTGCGCAAGAAGGCATCCAAGATCTCGCGGCGGCACATGCCGATGTACTCGTTTTCTTTTTCGAGGGCGATATCCACCTCATAGTTGGAAGGGGAGATCATCTTCATCTTGCGCACTTTGCGGTCGATGATCCCCTCGGGGAGGTCGAACTCGGAGACCATACAGAGGGGAATGGCGCCCCCGCAGGGCTTGGCGTTGTCCAGCTTCCGCTCAAACAAAAAGGTCTCGATTCCAGCTTGGGCCAGAACTTCGGCAGCAGAGGCTCCGGCTGGGCCGCCACCCACAACAGCAACTCTCAGACTCAAGGTGCTCTCCTCGATGCAAGTGCAACTGGCTCATCAGACAGCAGGCATCCTACCACAGCTCCTCAGAAGCATTGCGGACCTTGACGAAGTGTTGCAGAGTGGAGGGCTCGCGCTCACTGTGTTTCTACAAAAGGCCCCGCCGCATTTGATCCCAGAGGTTGAGATAGGACTCGGCTTCGGCTGAGCTCAGGGGGCGCCAGATCTCCGAGCGTTGCCAAGTGGAGATTTGCAAGTCGGCTCTGCGTTGCAGGCGGGGGGCAAGTTGAGCCAAATCCAGCGGCAAAACCGAAGGGATCCCGCTCAGATTGACCAAGCGGGGGGCAAATTCAGGATTCAAGACAAAATCAAGCCAGTCAGCCAACAGGGATCCGGAATCTGTCTGGGTTGATTCTGTGTGGGCATTGTCTTCGTGGGCATGGTCTTCGACGTGGGGTCGCACCCAGACATCCCACCAGATGGCGGATCCGGAGGCCGGGATCACCACTGCCAGCTCAGGGTAGTTGGCTTGGGTGGCGTAGAGATCCTGCGACCAGCCCACGGCCACCCAGCTATCGGCCAAGCGCAAGATGGGCAGGTAGTCGGAAGAGGTGTAAGTTAAAACCTGGCGGTGCAGGGATCCCAGCTCTTGCCGTAATTCCACATCCTCAGGGTCGAGGGGATCGTTGTAGGAGCGGCCCATTTTCTTCAGGGTTAGCCCAATCACCTCCCGTGGATGATCCGGCAGAGTCAGTTTGCCGGCCAGCTCAGGCCGCCACAGATCCGCCCAGTCCCGGATGGGCTCCCTCACCCGATCGCGGCGGTAGGCAATGGCCGTTACCCCCCAGCGCCAGGGCACACCCCAAGTCTGCCCTCCCCGGCGTGCCGCAGCTTGCCAACGGGGATCCAGATTCTGCCATCGTTCTCCCAGCAGGCTTTCCGGTAGCGGATCCAGCCAACCGGCAGCAATGGCCCGATCCAATCCGTCGGCCCCCAACAAACTCAAAGCCGCCACCGGCAGCCGCCGCCGGAACCATCCCCCCGGATCCCACCAGGCCGGATCAGCCGGCTGAACACTTTGCCGGAGATAGGCCAACAACTGATCCCGACTATCCAACAGTTGCAGCCGAAAGCGGGCCTGAGTCCTGCGGCGAAACTCGTTGAGCAAACTGGCAGGGATCCCTTGCTTAAGCGCCACGATAAGAGGCAAGTGCGCATCCGGCCCCCCACATCCTGCTGCCACCAGCCCCAGCAGGATCCCCTGCAGCAGCTCACGCCGGCTTAGCCGTATCTCGCCCACAGCAGTACCGCTCCACCAGAATGAGAGCCACCAGATCATCGTAAGCCTTGGCCGGCACCCGCATCCCCTTGGGCAAGAGCCGCTGCCATCCCTGCGGTGGGTAAAAATCCCAGTAGCGCTGACGGGCTTCTTGGGAGCTGTGCCGCTCGTCCACCAGGACAATCTGCTGCGGGGGGAGAATCGATTCCAGTTGAGACTTCCAGGCTTGGGCCGTCGTCTGATTGCCCAGGATTACCTGCTCCGCCTGAAACTGTTGCCGGAGAGTTTGCAGTCTAGATAGCGCTGCCGAAGAAGGGATCACCTCCCGGTGTAAAACCCTCAGCTCCATTGGCGCAAGCGCCTGCACCTGCACCACAGCTATGCCGCACTTGTCGCGCCCTGGGTCGAAACCGATCAGCACTCGTTCGCTCTTCAGCCTTGCCGAATGGAGTGAATCCGTCATCCTTCAGGGCGCCCCGCCTGTTGAACTCCAGGAGAGCCGGGTTGACCAGAAGCTTCCGCCATCAGAAAACTCACCCGCAACGGTCCTGCCGTGTAGATGTCGGTGTCGGCAACCAGCTTCACATCCAGAGGGGTGGTGCTCTGGCGGAGATGCTGCACAACCTCCAGAAACTTGACCTGGGAGAACTCCCCCACAGTGCCGGTGATGGGATCCGAGAGAAGCCCCTCCTCCTGCGAGCGCTGATTGGCCTGGTTCAGCAGCCCCAGCAGTTGCTGTTGGATCTGATTTTCGCTCAGACCCGGTTGAATCACCCCGTGGGCCAGCACGGATCCCTTGGGGAAGATCCGCTGGTTGGGGTAAATCTGCACGAGCACAGGCACAGGCTCCCCCTTGAGCCGGTTGGTGAGAGAGAGAATGCGCACCGCCCAGCTACCGGGTTCTCGCAACTTCTCCAGGGCTTGGTCGGCATCCTCCCGGCGGATCAGGATCGCGTTTTCCAGAGGGGGCATGGGCTGGGATCCAAGGGCAAGGGCTCGCTGTTCCGCCTGGGCCAAAAGTTGCTCAAACTGCTGCCGAATCGCCTCTGGCTTTGCCCCCCTTGGAGCCTCCACAACCCCCGTTGCCAAGACTTCCCCCGCCAAGATGGCCAGTTCCCCCCGCCGCAGCCGCACCGCCAATTGGTTGAGCTGCTCGATCTCCTGCTCAAGCTGGTTTTTCTGGTTCTCCAGTTGGGTTAAGGCCGCCTGCACCACATCCAGGGAGCGCTCCAGTTGATCTCGATCCAGTTGCAGGGCTTGTTTTTGCGACTCCAGGGTGGCAATCATCTGCCGGGCTGACTCCACCTCTGCCTTCACCGCCTCCAACTCGGCCTGGGCTCGATCCAGACTGGGCTGCACCTTGGCCAGTTGCTCGTTGGCTGCCGCCAGCTTGGCCTCCGCCTCCTGCCGCTCCTGCAGCGCCACCGCCAGCTGATCGCGCACTTCGCTCAGGCGGGTTTGGGCTGCCGACTGCTGGCTGCGAAATTGGTCGAGATCCATCTTGAGGTGATCCCGCTCAACCCTGAGAGCGGCATTTTCCGCTTCCAAGAGGGCTTTTTGGCGGTTGAGGGCCCGCAGCTCTTGCTCCGCCTGGGCAATTTGGTTGGTGTAGCTGAACAGAGCCTCCGACAGGGAGCGGTTGAGGAGCAGCAGCGTGCCCAAGGTCAGCGCGGAGATGCTCACACCGGTCACCACAGCCACCAGAATGGCCGTGTGGCGGGGGCGCAGGTTAAACCAGGTAAGGCGCTTTTTGCCAATGCGGTAGCCCACCCGATCCCCAACAACGGCAATCAGGCCACTGACAACCAACATGTAGAGGATCAGCAGTACGCCTTGCATATTCGCGGATCCCTGCCATGGAAATCTTAGCAAGGTTGCCCTGAGGATTTTGCAAGTTGCTGGGAGATAGATTTCGGCGCTGTTTTGTAGGGATTTTTGGGGGTTCTAATCCGCGTAGAGGAGCCGCTCCACCGCCGCCACAATATCTGCAGGTTGCACGATGGTGGCCGCCTCCAGTGTGCCGTTGTAGGGGGTGGGAATGTCCTGCGAAGCCAAACGCATCACCGGCGCATCCAGCTCATCGAACAGTTCTTCCATGATGCGAGCTGTCAGTTCCGCCCCAATGCCACCCGATTTCATGTCTTCCTCAACAATGATCACCCGATGGGTTTTGCGCACCGAAGCGGCAATGGTTCCCATATCTAAAGGTTTCAGCGAGATTAAATCGATCACCTCAGGGTCGATCTCCTGCTGCACCAAAGTGTCCACGGCCTTGAGCACGTGGTAGCGCATGCGGGAGTAGGTGAGCAGGGTAACATCGGAGCCGGATCGGACGATTTCGGCTTTGTCCAGAGGCAAAAGGTATTCCTCTTCTGGCAGATCTTCTTTCAAGTTGTACAGGAGCACATGCTCGAAAAAGAGAACGGGGTTGTCGTCGCGGATGGCGGACTTGAGCAAGCCCTTGGCATTATAGGGAGTTGAACAGGCCACGATCTTAAGCCCGGGCACCGCTTGGAAGTAGGCCTCTAGCCGCTGCGAGTGTTCTGCTCCCAACTGACGACCCACCCCGCCCGGCCCGCGGATGACCATCGGGATCTTGAAATTGCCCCCGGAAGTGTAGCGCAGCATACCGGCATTGTTGGCAATTTGGTTGAAGGCCAGCAGCAGAAAGCCCATGTTCATCCCTTCCACCACCGGGCGCAAGCCGGTCATGGCTGCCCCAATGGCCAGGCCGGTAAAGCTGTTCTCGCAGATGGGGGTATCCAGCAGGCGCATCTCCCCGTACTTGCGATACAGGTCTTTGGTGACTTTGTAGGAGCCGCCGTAATGGCCGACATCTTCTCCCAAAACAAATACGTTGGGATCCCGGGCCATTTCTTCGTCGAGGGCAGCACGCAAGGCGTTGTAAAGGAATGTCTCGGCCATAGAGGTTCAATATCGCTAAACCCTCATTAAACCATTTTGCCGGCATGGATCCCCTTGCAGCTGACTTGATAGGCTGAGCTCAGAATTCTTGCTCAAAGGGATGGCGACCTTCCCCACAGCTTTCCTCAGCACTCTCTTTCCCCTGGAACATGGGGATCGTCCGTCTTCTCAAGAAAAGACACCATGAGCATTCCACGGCCCAAACTGGCGCTGACCTTGGGGGATCCCGCGGGAATTGGGCCGGAAATTGTGCTCAAGGCGCTGGCGGATCCTGAGGTGCAGTCTTGCGCCCACATCACGGTTGTAGGGGATCGGCAGGTTCTAGAAGCCACCTATCGCCTGCTGAGGGATCGGTCGCCGGCTCCATTGGCCCATCCGGCAGGGATCCCGATGCTGGAATGCAACACGGGCTTTTGGTTGCAGCCTGGCCGTGTCGGTCAAGGGGATGCTGACAGTGGTGCGGTTAGTTTTGCTTACCTGAGAACGGCGGTCGAACAGACGCTGCGGGGCGAGTTTCAGGGGATCGTGACAGCGCCCATCGCCAAGTATCTCTGGCATCGAGCCGGCCATCGGTTCCCTGGTCAAACAGAAGTTTTGGCCCAGCTGAGTCGGTCTGAGCACTACGGGATGATGTTTGTTGCCCGTTCCCCCCACAGCGGTTGGCAGATGCGGGTTTTGCTGGCCACCACCCATATTCCCCTCGGCCAAGTGCCCACCGTGCTGACTCCAGAGCGGGTGCGGACAGCGCTGGATTTGCTGGTGGGATCCCTGCGCCACACCTTTGGGATCCGGGATCCTGTGATCGCAGTAGCCGGCCTGAATCCCCATGCCGGCGAACAGGGGCAACTGGGATCGGAGGAAAAAGAATGGCTGACCGAGCTGCTGCGCACCTATGCCCACGCCCAAATTTGGGGGCCGCTTCCCCCCGACACCATGTGGCTGGCTCCCGCGCAAGCCTGGCATGGCCAGGGATCCCCAACTGTGGCAGATGCCTACTTGGCTCTCTATCATGATCAAGGTTTGATCCCGGTGAAGATGCTGGCTTTTGACCGGGCAGTCAACCTGACAATTGGGTTGCCTTTTGTTCGCACCTCTCCCGATCATGGCACCGCCTTCGACATTGCCGGCCAAGGGGTGGCCCGGTGCGAGAGCCTTAAGCAGGCGATCCTGCTGGCGGCAGAACTGCTGGGCAAAAACCCCCAATCCCCTGAGGGAAATGCCGTCTGTACCCGACAATCTGAGGCCGTTTCTCGTTTCCAGGGGGTGGCTTGATGGAAGTTGCCGGTGCTACCTCAACCGGAATGCTTTACCGTCGCTTTGGGCGCACCCAACAGCTGGTCTCGGTTTTTTCTCTGGGCAGCATGCGCTTGGTCAATGTGCCCAGGGATCAAGCTCAGGCAACCGTTGAGGCAGCCCTAGCCGCAGGGATCAACCACATCGAAACGGCTCAGGCTTATGGCCATGCCGAGGTGCTCTTGGGCGAGATTTTGCAAACCCTGCCCTTTTCACGCCATCAGTTGATTCTGACCAGCAAACTCACTCCCACAGATGGGTTGCGAGAGCGGCTTCAGGGATCCCTGCGCCGTCTGCGGGTGGATTACCTGGATCAATTTGCCTTTCATGGCATCAACCTGCCGGAACATCTGGAGTGGGTGCTGCAGAAAGGGCTGCCGATTCTCAAGCAGCTCCAGCAAGAAGGCTGGGTGCGCTACATTGGTTTTTCCACCCATGGATCCCTGGAGTTAATTTTGCAGGCCATCCAGACAGGATGCTTTGACTTTGTTAATTTGCACTATCACTTTTTCCAACAGCGCAATGCACCGGCCCTAGAAGCGGCTGCCCAGCAAGATATGGGCGTGTTCATCATTTCTCCTGCCGATAAAGGGGGAATGCTCTATCGCCCGCCCCAACACCTGCAGGAGTGCTGTGCACCTTTCAGCCCCTTGGAGTTTGCCTATCGTTTTTTGCTGGCGGATCCCCGTGTTCACACCCTCAGCCTGGGCATCACTCATCCTGAGGAGCTACAGGTGGCCTTGTCGGCTTTACAGGATCCCGACCGTTGGTGGGTGGATGGCCCTCAGATTCAGGAGCGGTTGCGCCAAGCCGAGCAGGAACGCTTGGGATCCAGCCGCTGCGCCCAGTGCTACGCCTGCCTGCCCTGCCCAGAAGGGATCCACATTCCCGAAGTGCTGCGGTTGCGCAACTTGGCCATTGCCCACGAGATGACGGAGTTTGCCCAGTACCGCTACAACATGTTCGGCCAAGCTGGGCATTGGTTTCCGGGGTCACCTGCCGACCGCTGTACCGAATGCGGTGACTGCTTGCCCCGCTGCCCAGAGCATCTGCGGATCCCGGAGTTGCTGGCCGAAGCCCACCAGTTGCTGCATCGCTCTCCAATCCGGCGGCTCTGGGAATGACCATTCCACCTATCCTATTTGGCTGAGCTTAACTTCACTTATAATCGGATGGAGTTTATCGATTGCATCACAAGGCGAGGCATCGGAGTGAATAGTCAGAGCCAAGACCGCTTAGACCGGGTGGAACAACTGCTGGCTTGGACGGCTGAACAGACTGCTGCCAACAGCCGAGAAATCCGGGAGCTCTGCCAATCCATCCAGGAGCTGCGTCAGTCCATCCAAGAAAGCCGCGCCGAATTTGCCGAACAAGCTGCTGCCCAAGCTCAAAGCCTGCGAGAGCTACAGCAAGTTGTCAGCGAGACCCGCTCTGACTTAGCTCACCTTGCCGAGTGGGCAGAGGAAGTGACTCAAGCTCTTGTCACCCTCACCGCCCTACAACGAGAGCACGAACGCGCCATCCAGGCCATCAACCAACGGCAAGCGGAAACGGATCAGAGGTTCAACGTTCTCCTTGAAGAAGTGCGCTATCTGATTCGCCGGCAAGGCTCTGACGGAAATCCTCCCCCCTCGTTGCCCTGAGCACTGGGATCCCTTTAAGAACTGCAAGGACAGCCCTAATCTTCATCCACTTCCCACTCCAACAGGTGTGCATAGGGAGCCACCAAGTGGGGAGCATAAAAGGCAACGGCTCGAAGGGCATGCCAGTCTTCCAAGCAGCCAAAGACGGTCGGATACTCATTGCGCTCCAACCGCTCTGCAATTGCCGCCACATCAGCTTCAGTAAACTGGCGGGGATCCATCCCCTTAGCAGGGGCTTCCACTTTGGACTTGGATCGGGCAGACATAGGCAGCCTGAACACGCTACAAGCCGATCTTAGCCTCTTCCTTTTTGCCCGGCCGACTTTGAAAAAACTTGACACACTCCCCACCTCAATCGCTTGCTTCTTGCGCAGTTGTGAGGACGGGGCCTCAGACTTAACTTTTGGGCAAGCCGGGCCGTGGGCTCCCAAACTCTGAAAAGGGATCCCCATTCCCCCAGTTTCGTGGCAAGGTGAGGACAGATACCGCATCGGAGGCTGCTATGGAGAGCAAGATCCCCGCCCGCGATGTCCAAGTCGCCCCTATCGGCCCGTCCACGCTGGTTCTCCGCTCCCGCACCTGGGATCGCCTGAAGTTTGAGCTGGAATACGCTCGGCAACGGGGCACCACTGCCAATAGCTACCTCATCCAGGCCCGCCAAACCCTTCTCATCGATCCTCCCGGGGAATCGTTCACCAGCATCTTTTTAGAAGAGCTGGCCCAACACCAGTACCTACAGCGGTTGGACTTTATTTTGCTCAGCCACGTCAACTTTAACCGCATTGCCACTCTCAAAGCCCTATTGCCTCTGGCTCCCTATGCGATGGTGCTCTGCTCCAAACCGGGATCCATTACGCTACGGGCCGCCTTTGAAGAGATGGATCCCTTGCCCCGCAGTCGCGACGAAGAAGAAGCCGCCGATCTGGGCATTTTCTACAATGGCCACCAGTCCTTCCGTTTGCGGGTCATCCGAGATGGGGATCGCCTGGATTTGGGAGAAGGGCATGAGTTGCACTTTCGCACCGTGCCCACACCCCGCCACCCCGATGCCCTCTGTGCCTACGATCCGGCTACCGGGATCCTCTACACCGATAAGCTGTTCGGCGCCCACGTGTGCGATGAGCAAGTGTTTGACGAACATTGGCGGCAGCTCAGCGAAGACCGCCGCTACTACTTCGACTGTTTGCACCGCAACCAATTGTCCCAGGTGAAGGCAGCCCTGGCCAAGTTGGAAGAATTTCCCGCCCAAATCTATGCCCCTGCCCACGGCCCCTTGGTGCGCCACAGCCTGCGGCGCTTGCGGCTGGACTACCACACTTGGTGCGAAGAGGATCCCGGCGAGCAGCGGGTAGCTCTTCTGTACACTTCTGCTTACGGAAATACAGGTTTGATGGCCATGGCCATAGCCCAAGGGTTGGAGCGGGCCGGCGTTAAGGTGGAGCGGATCAACTGCGAATGGGCCACTCCGGAGGAGATCGCCCAAGCTCTGGAGCGCTGCCAAGGGTTTGTTGTCGGATCCCCGACTTTGGCCGGCCATCCTCCCGTGCAGATCCAAACCGCCCTTGGCATCATCCTTTCTTCAGTTCCCACCACCCGATTGGCCGGGGTTTTCGGCTCCTACGGCTGGAGCGGAGAAGCGGTGGATCTCATCGAGAGTAAGTTGCTCAATGCCGGCTTTTCCTTGGGGTTTGAGACGATCCGCGCCAAGTTTAAGCCCACCCCTGAAATCCTGGAAGCCTGTCAAGAGGCGGGATCCCAGTTTGCTCAGGCCCTGCGCAAAGCCAAACGAGCCCGCGCCCCTCGCCAAACCAGCAGCGAAACTCAGGCGGATCGGGTTGGGCAAGCCCTGAGCCGGGTGGTGGGATCCCTGTGCGTAGTTACCGCTCTGCAAGGAGAGACCCGCCGTGGCTTTCTCACCTGGTCGGTGGCCCAGGCCAGCTTCAATCCGCCGGGGCTAACTCTATCGGTGAGCAAGGACCAAGAAGCCGAACTGCTGACCTATCCCCAGGCACCCTTTGTGCTCAACATCTTGCGGGAAGGCAAGGGCAGCAACTTGCAGCGGCACTTTCAGCGACCTCAACGGCCCGGAGAAGATCGCTTTGCCGGCTTGGCCACGGCCACTGCTGAGAATGGCTGCCCCATTTTGTTGGACGCCTTAGCTTACCTGGAGTGCCGTGTCAAAACTTGGATGGACTGCGGGGATCGCTACCTGGTCTATGCCGAGGTGGAACGGGGCAAGGTGCTGGATCCCACGGGGGTTACGGCCATGCGGCGGGGGTAGTGTATTGGAGAACAAAGATTTGTTGTGGAGTCAATGCTAACTGGATCCCATCGATCACCTTAAGCTGACGATCTCCTCGGCAAATTTCCGGCTCTTGTTGAGGGGCAAATATCAAAATAGAGTAATCGTCTAAATCCACCATCCACCCTAATTTGCTGCCGTGCTTTAGGCAATGCAGGATATTATCGATTACACGGCTTACCCTTTGACCCGGCGAAAGAATTTCGATAATCCAGTCGGGTGCTGCGGTGAAGTCATCTTCTGGCTCGCCTGTTTCACTGAGGCGAATTCGATCCCACGCAATTACGGCAATATCGGGAACAATGGAACGACCGGAAAAAGTGCATCGCAATTCGGGTAGGGCAGTATAGCCGGTGGTGCTGCCATCAACCTCGGCCACAAGGTGTTTTTGCAAAGTGTTTTTGCAAAATGGAGTGGCGGGCTTTGGGTATCGGTTTTTGAATGGCAACTCCATCCACATACTCCCACGCCGGAGAATCTTCTATGTAAGGCAACTTGAGGAAGTCTTCAAGGGCAAGAGGCGGAGCCAGGCGAGTTGTCATAGGTTTAGGCAAAGCTCCTCAGGATCCCTACCAGTACTGTATCCCAAATCCCCAAGCGAGGGCGAGTGGTGGAGTAGGGGTTAGAATTGCAGCAATTGGAGTAGATGTAGCGTGAAAGTTGTCCAGCCGGCGGCGCTGCTGACCTCGATGGATCCCCTCAGTTGATCCACCATTTGCTTCACCAAGGCCAAGTCTAGATCGGTACTCCCTTCCTTAGCCCACACTGCGGAGCCCTAGCAAAGCAAAAAGCCCCCAGGCAGGGTAATCACCTCTCCTGAGGGCCAAACCCCCTCAAATCCCAGGTAGGTTAAGCCTGAACTCTGCTCGGCTCGTAGAAGACTTTGGGCAGAGATCGAGCAAACTTCGAGAAATCAGCCCTTGACTTGCGCGAACCATAATCTGCCTTTAAGTCAGAACGATTGAAAGCTATCTTCTCTCTTGCGGGCTCGTAGAAGATCCACCTCCTAAGGGTGTAGTTCACTTCATAGAGAGTTTGCCGAACGCCGTTTATCAACGATAGAGATCTGGAGCTGGGAGCCTTTGGCGGCTGATACCAGTAGATATCCTCGGGAGATACAGATAGAGGCTCTGGACCTGCAAAGGGCGGCTCGTAAAAAGTTGCAAAGTCAGGCTGAGGTCGGCACTGAAATTGAACCTGATACACCGACTGAGAGGTCATTTCCTGCCGACTCTGCTGCCAAAGCTGCAGCATCTTGCCGACATCAAATCCCATCGCTCGCTGAAAATGCCACAGGGATCCTTGTAGAAAAAAGAAGGCTAAGTAGAAGTGAGCATTCGCCAGCCAAACCCTTGAGGAGTAGTTCCACGCTCCCGTTTGATTTGGATCGAAGTAGTAAGGAGTAAAGGCGGATTTCAGCTCCAGGGTGGGGCCGTAAAACTCCACCGGGTAGGCCAGCGAGTTAAACCCACAGTAGTAAGAAGCCGCAAAACCGGCTAGGGCGATGCCGAATAGAGAGTAGGAGAGGATCCCATCTGCTGAGAAGAGAAAGCGAGCTTTAACCCACTCAAACGGCGGAACCAGGATATGCCACACCCCTCCCAACAAGAGAAGAGCTCCCACATAGATATGGCCCCCCACCAAGTCTTCCAAATTATTGACATCAAACAGGTGGGTGCGGTAGTTCCAAAGGGTGGCAAAGTCCAAAGTTGGAGCCGTAACCAGGCGTACCTGACCGGTGTTGGCGTCATACAGCCCCCCGAACACCATCGCCTTGGCCACCAACAATAGGGATCCCAGGCCCAAAATCAGTAGGTGGTGCCCCAAAATCACTCCCAACGTTTTGGCATCATCCCAAGTGAAGTGAAACTTGGCAGCCCTGCCGAATTCCATATCTAAGCTGGGGGGAAGTTGGGTTTGGTGGAAGTAGGCTCCTCCAGCCAACACGCCGGCAGCCACCAGGTGAATTGAGGCAATGGCCACATAGGGAAAGGTATTGACGATCTGGCCACCGGGGCCAACCCCCCACCCCAATGTGGCCAAGTGGGGCAGCAAAATCAGCCCTTGCTCGTACATGGGCCGCTCTGGCGAGAACTTGGCCAGCTCAAACAAGGTAAAGCCCCCCGCCCAAGCCATGATCAAGGCCGCATGGGCCACATGCGCCACGATAAAAGTATTAGAGAGGTTCATCAATCGAGCGTTACCTGACCACCAGGGGTAGCCCGATGGGTGCATCTTTTTGGCATTCATAGATAGCTCCTCAGTGAGCCCTCAAAAATACAGGCACGTTTAGCTCAGACCGGCAATGATATGGTCAAGATAAACGGCCATTTCTTGACTTGCCTCTGTGTCGAGACTTTCGGTCAGGACCTCTTTCATGGCATTGAGGGCCTGAATGACGCGATCGATGGGAACGCCGAGGGTGATGTAAGTTTCTTTTAAACCCTGCAACACGCGCTCATCCAAAATTGAGGGATCGGCAGCCAACATGGCGTAGGTGGCATAGCGTAGAAAATAGGTCAGGTCCCGCAAGCAAGCCGCGTAGCGCCGAGTAGGGTACATATTGCCCCCCGGTAGGGTAATATCCCCGTAGAGCAAGCTCTTGGCAACCGTTTTGCTGATAATGCTGCTGGCGCTGGAGCTGATGGTTTTGGCCGCCTTGACGCGCATGTTGCCACTCTGGAAATAGCGATTTAATTGTTCCAGAGCTGCGGCATCTAAGTAAGAGCCTTTCTCATCGGCGGGGTTAATCAGGGAAGTGATGGTATCTTTCATGGATTTTTCTCCTCTAAGCACTAGTAGGGACTGATTTCTTGAGGCAATTGGGCAAATGCTGTTCGCGTTAGCGGGACGGAGTCCTTGCACCGCTTGCTCAGGCATTGCCTGTGAGAACTCTTATGGATTGCAACTTAAGACAACTTCACAGCTTGCAGGTCAAGCTCGCAAAGCCAGCCGAAACCTCAAGCTCACAGAGGCAGGAGTAGCGCGCCTCAACTCTAAAACTGAGCGAGAGGGCAGCGATTTGTCTATCCATTCATCGATTCAAAAAGCGCGAATCAGTCGATCAAAGTAGGGGGCAGCTAGAGCCATCTCCTCTGAAGAAAGAATGCCGGCAGCTACCTCTTTTAGGCAGCTCATCGCCACCCGCAGGTTGGGTAGCGGCACGCCCAAAGAGATGTACATTTCTCGCATGCCGTTCAAGCCGATATCTTCCAGCGGCTTATCGTTGCCTGCCAAGATGCAATAGCTAACCAAGCGGATATACCAGCCTTGATCTCGTTGACAGAGGGCAGTTTTTTGAGGGTTGCCCTTATTGCTGGGGGTGTTGGGGCATTTGGCCCAAAACCGTTTGCTGCCTTCCTGGACAATTTTTTGCTCGTTCTCTGCTAACTTTTGGGCGGCTCGGATGCGAACTTGACCCTTGCTGAAGAAATCCTCTAGCTTGGCGATCTCGGCACTGCTGAGGAAGCGATCAGCCGCGTCCGACTGCGCGATGACTTGGGCAACAATGCTCATAGGTTTTTGGCAAGGAACACTCTACAGGTAACAAAGTAAGCCAGATCCTCAAGAACCGAAATCACTTATTAAGAAAAAGTTGTGAATTGAAACTTACTTGCAACAAATCCTCTCTGCCTCGCGTCTTCGGCAGCGTGACCAGATTGAGAAGGTTGGGTTGGCGGCCAATCCAGATCCCGGATACGACAGCAACCCTCAGAATACTCAGCCTCTATCTCTTCTGGCCGAGATGAGCATCTGTGTTGGGAACTATTTCCGTATCTGTTGCTACAGAACTTACAATAAGACGGGCTGTGCAGAGGTACCGGGGGAGAGAACCCCTAAGGTAGGGATCAAATCGGCGCTGCGCCGCTTTAAGGGCTAAGTTTCTGAGGCAGGAATCTTGCCAGATCTGCGTAACCATCGCTACTTTGAAACCAACCTGGAAAAGCGCAAGCGCAAAGCAGGAGTCCCCAGGGATCCGCTCAACCTTTAAAACTGGGGCAGAGGGGGCAGGTGGAGCGTGAAAGTTGTCCAGCCGGCGGCGCTGCTGACCTCAATGGATCCCCTCAGTTGATCCACCATTTGTTTCACCAAAGCCAAGCCCAGACCGGTGCCCCCTTCTTTCCAAGGATCATGGCTGGGGATCCGGTAAAAACGATCGAAAATGCGGGTGAGTTCCTCAGCCGGGATCTCTTGGCTATTCCTGACTTGGATGCGAGTTCGGTTGGCCTCAACCCTGACTTCTAGGCGGATGGATCCCTGGCCGGGGGTGTATTTCACCGCGTTGTGTAGCAGCTCCCGCAGGATACGCCCCAAAAGGAGAGGATCTGTGGTGATGCTGCTCTCCAGAGGCACGTTGGCTTGAAAGGTTTGCCCCTTAGTACGGGCGCGTTCGCCAATAGCCAACAGCAAATCCCCCAACAAGGCTTCCCAGGTCAGCGTTTGCAGATTCAAAGCATAGGCTCCTGCCTTTAGCCGCTGCAAATCCAACAGGTCATTGATCAGCTCGATCTCCCGCTGGCATTCTCGCTCTGCAATGGCTAAGTATTGAGCTCGTTTCTCCCCAGTGGGAGCCATCTGCAACATTTTCAGGGCCATTTTCATGCTGGTTAGAGGAGTGCGCAGCTCGTGGCTGACGGTGCTGATAAAGTCATCTTTGAGGCGGTTAAGGCGCTCCAGGGCTTGCACCTGCTCTTGGGCAGCTCGGAATAGGCGCGCCTGCCTTAGGCCGATAGCACATTGATTGGCCACTTGAGCTACGAGATTCATTTCCTGCTCATCAAAACTTTCCTCGCTGCTGCGAAAAACCCACAGATCCCCCAAGACTTGCTCCCCATCCCGCAGAGGGCAGACCAAGACTGATCCTTGGCGGGGGGCGTCAGGAAGTAAACAAAATATGCAGGGCTCTCCTCGCAACAACTGGGCGTAGAGATCTGGATATTGGGCAAAGGGAATACAAGTATGCAAGGCCGACCCCAAGCGAGGACAATACTCGTAGCTGATGGTGGAAAGGGTGAGATCGGCGTTGTAAAGGGCAATATCGCAGCCATCTGCATTTAGGTTTTCTCCCAGCTCGCGCAGAGCGGTGTTGAGAATTTCAGCTTCATCCAGAGAGTCGCGCACCCGGTCAGTGATGCGTTTCAGCAGGGCCTCAAATTGCAGGGATCGCTGCAACTCAGAGGTGCGTTGCCGAACCTTTTCTTCCAAGGTTTGATTGAGGGCTTGCAGTTGTTCATATAACTGGGCCTGTTGCAACGCGATGGCTAATTGATCGCTCAGCTCTTGTAAAAGCCGGATTTCCCACCCCTGCCAAGGGCGGCTGGATTGGCAGTGCTGTGCCACCAGAAGGCCCCAGAGATCCTCTCCCCGCCGAATTGGGATCACCAAGTTGGCTTGGGCCTGGAAAGATTCCAAGAGCTCCCGATAGCAAGGATCCAAATCGGCTATTGCTACATCCCCCACTGCCTGGACAAAGCCCTCTTGGTACTTGCGATAGCACGGATCCCTTTGGAAATACTCATCCCACACGTAGCGGCCCAAGTGGCTGGGCCAGGGATCCGCCACCGACTCAGCAGCTACAAACCCCCCTACACCTTCCTGCAACTGATAGATCATCACCCGATCCACCTGGAAAACCTCTCGCACTTCTGCAACAGTGGTTTGCAAGATAGATTGCAAATCCAAATCCTGACGGATGCGTCGCAGCAAAGCTCCAAGCAGCCGCTCCCGCTCTGCTTCTTTCAGCAACAGATCTTGGGCTTGTTTGAGGGCCGTTATGTCCATAGCGATGCCGCAAACGGCGTAAGGAGACCCCTGCTGATCCCGCAGGGCAAGCTTGGTGACCCACTGGGTCAATCTCTTGCCATCGCGGAAAAAGGTTCGCTCGTAGCTGACAGGATGCGGAGATTGCAGGGCTTTTTGATCCTGATCTCGAAATTCTAGAGCCTCTTCTGATGCGAACAGCTCACTATCCAACTTTCCAATGAGCTCTTCTGCCTTGCAGCCTCTCTGTTGTAGATAAGTCTTGTTTACATGAAGATAGCGCCCTTCCAGATCTTTGAGAAAGATAGAAAAAGGGATCCCATCCAGAATAGCCCTAAGCCGAGCTTCGCTTTCTTGTAGAGCCAGCTCTGCTTCTTTCTGCTCCGTAATATCTTCGGTAATGCCTGCGATGTGAACGACTTCCTGCTGCTCGTTCAAGACGGGGTAACAAGAGGTACGCAACCAGCGCAGCCTGCCATCTGGGTGGAAAATCCGATAGGTAACTGACATTTTGCCTTGGGTGGCAAGAGACAGGGTTTCCATCACTCTTGGCAGATCCTCTGGGTGGATCCTTTCCTTCCACAGATCCGGCTGGCGATAAAGCTCCTCTGGTGTATATCCGAAAATCTGTTCACAACGAGGACTTTTGTAAAGAGCGCGGCTAAAGTCTGCCGACTGTACGAAGAAAGTCACCGGTACAGCCTCTGCAATTTCCCGGAAGCGGGCTTCGCTCTCTCGCAGGGCCAGTTCCACCTGCTTTTGTTGGGTGATATCGCGGGTACTGGCAACCATCCCCTGAACCAAAGGATCCTCCAAAAGATTGGTGCAGAGGCTCTCCAGCCACACCCAATGGCCGTCGGCATGTTGCATCCGATAGACAAAGCAGAGAGTCTGGCCGGGCTGGGACAGGAGTTGCTCGCAGGCAGACGCGATGGCCTCGCGGTCTTCGGGATGAACCAGCTCCAGGGGTTGAGGCTCTCCTGGCTGGGGGGTAAGGCCTAGAATCTTCTCCGCCACCGGGGGATTAAGGCAATACAGCCGGCCCTGGGCATCAACCCGGTGCAAGATGTCGTGGCTGTTGTTGATAAAGGCGCGAAAGCGTTCTTGTTGATCTGTTAGCTCTCGTTGCAGGCGCTTCTGCTCGGTGATATCTAGGACAATGCCGAGAAGCCCTAATCCTTTAGACTGATCCTGAAGCTTTACGGCCAGGCGATAAGTATAGCGCTCCTGACCTTGAATTACTTCCTTGCCCTCGAGTTGGGAAAACCCTTGCCGCTCTAGATCGGCTAGAACTTGAGAGGTGTACTCCAGCCAGTGGGGATGTTGCTGAGCTGCCTCCTCCAAAGAAGTGCCCAGCAGATCGCCAAACCAGGCGCGGTCGGTGGCATTTTGCAAAATCAGCACTCCCTGGGGATCCCTGGCCCACACCGCCAATGGCAGGGCATCCAACAAGGTGCGCAGTTGGGCCTCCCGCAGCCGCAGGTTTTCTTCCAACTGTTTCTTCTCGGTAATGTCTCGGCCCACGCCGCGAATAAACTGCAAGCGGCCCCGCCGGTCAAAAATGCCTTGGTTGATCCACTCGAACCAGCGCGTCTGCCCCGACGCATCCGATACCCTGCCAACTCGGGTGAAGGTAGGCTGCTGAGGGGTGAGCTGGGCTATCTTCTGCCGCACCTGCTCTTGCTCTTCTGCCGGCAGCACGTCAATCCAGCGCTTGCCTCGCCAATTGCTTAAGAGTTTTTGGCAAGCTTCGTTACATTCCACCACCGTCGTATCTGCACGCGCCAGCATGATGACATCGGGAAAACCCACCTGATCCCGCTGCAGCCAGCGCTTTTGCCAGTACATCACCACGGCCAGTGAGGATCCCCAAAGGAGCAGCCAAAGCCATCCGGGCAGAGTGTTTCGGTCGAGTAAGGTGTTTAGGTTGACTAGATTCCAGGAGACGCTCATAATTACGTAAGTGTATGGAGTGTCAAAGCTTACAAGAATCTCAGCAGCATTTCTAACCCAGGATCAAGCACTGTGCCAACAATTCCCCATCTCCCCGAAAAGGAGAGCAAAGTTTGAGTCTACTGGAACGGTGGGGCAGTATCCTCGAAAAGGGGGCTTTTAGGATGAAGAGTTGTTTCTTAGGTTTCCTAAGTGTTCGGATAGATAGTTCTGAATCCAGCGCACCAGCCGCTGAGAGAGCACGAAAGCTTCTGGTTCGTCCCCTTTGATGCCGACTTGGCTGCTAAAGCAGGCGATGACCTCCTCGTTCAGCTCCGGTTTAGAAGGATCGCTGTGAAACTGCAGCCGCACTTGGCTTTGGACCTGGAAACTCTCTTGAGCTTGGTTATCCAAAACTTCCTGACCCACTCGATGCAGCCGCACTCCTTGCAACTGAGCCAAGGGATAGGAAAACACCTGCTGCCGCCAAATCCCCCAAGGGCCACGCAGGTGGGTCAGGGTCACCACCTGCCTCTCTCGATCTAGGCTCAAGATCTGGCCTAGCCCCCAAGGGATCCCAGCCCACAGGCCCATCCCCACAGCCACCAAACCCAACAGCGGCGAACGAGCCCACAGTTGGGATCCCAAAATTAGCAGCACCAAGCCCCCTGCCGCCCGCCAAGCCAGTTGCTGAGAGGTAAACCGCTGTAGGGCAATGCGCAGCCGTTTGGGATTGCGCTCCAGAACCTGCGGATAGACCGGTGCCATGAAATGGGATCCCACTGCTTAGGCTAGCTTAACAGGGGTTGCTTTTCCCTAGGCGCTGAAGGCGTCTTATCCGTACATTGCGTTGGTGAAAAACTACAACTCCGGCTCGGCAAAAAACTCTGATAAATCCAGCGCAAATCCAGGGATCACCTCTCCACCTTCCAGGATGTCGCCGGGTTTCTTCAATGCTTCAGGCTCAGGCCGGCGATAGACCAGAACGTATTTCTCTTCAGGATGAATGATCCAGACCAGCCGGGATCCATTCTCAAAATACTCAACGAGCCTATCATGGATCTCTCCAATGGTGTTGGCATCGGAGAGAACTTCTACAGCCAAGTCTGGGGATCCCTCAATATAACCCCTTGGGATCCCGCCCAGAGATTGCAGTCGTTCTTTGGAAAAAAAAGAACAATCCGGAGAGCGGCGATTACCGGATTTCATTTTGAAGGAAGTATCGGAATCGAAGGTAAATCCAATCCTTTGACTGCGAACGTACGAGCCTAGAATGATATGAATCAAACTTACGTAGTACCCATGCTTTGCGCCTGCCGAGCCCACAGTAACCAGTTCTCCATTCACAACCTCATAGCGATTGCCATCCTCCGGTAAAGCCATAAACTCTTCGTCAGTCCAAATTTTTCGAGAAGCTGCCGGAGAACTATCAGCAGGTGCCTCGGCCAATTTTTCTCTTTCCAAAACCTCGACCATCACGACCTCTGCAATGAAAAACGGCTAAACCAACCAAGGGAGCCGGTCTGGGGTCAACACATCGTAAACTACCCGACCCTGACTGCTTCGCAGTACAGGGCGGGCTTTCGGTAGCCCTGCAGTTGGCAAGCCAACCACGAACCTCTAGGCTGGTTTACAGCAGCCCCCAAAAGCGCAATCACATTCGCACCATTCAAATCCGCATCCCCTTCCCATCCACAGTGTCCACACTTAAACTTCTTTCCACTGCGGTAGGATTGCGCAGGGTCGGGATGAATGTGCAAACACCGGTGGCAGGTCTGCGACGTGTAGGCAGGCGGAACAAGAATCAAAGCAACCCCTGCACGCAGAGCCTTGTACTCCAAAAATTGACGGAGTTGATAAAACGCCCAACTATTTGCCCGCCTACGCTCTGTCTTGCTGCGTGGCTGTTGATTGACCCTTTCCCGAATCCCTGTCAAGTCTTCCAGAGCAAGAGCGCTATTTGTCGCCTTTGCCCTAGAGACAATAGCTTTGGAGATGCGATGATTGACCCACGTTTGAAAGCGTCTCTCCTTGCCAGACAGCCGTTGCAGCAGTTGACGGCATCTGCGCCGCGAACTGCGTGTGCCCTTACTGGCTTTGCGTTGAAGTACCGCCCTCAATCGGGAGTAGTGGTCTCGGACTCTGTTCAACTGCTGTCCATTCCAGTTGTCCCCTTCTGACGTATGGGCAATATCTGTCCTCCCCAAGTCCACCCCGATCACCTTGTCGGCATCTTGCTGCTTGGGTGGCTTTCCCTCTACGCAAATCTGGATGTAGTAGGAGCCGTCTTTCCGCTTGACCAGCGTGGCGGCTTTTGGGTTGGAACCCGCCAGTATCCCACGCTGGTAGTTGCCGATGGACAGCTCAAAGCGCTCCCGACCCTCCACCGTGGTCAGCGACACCGTCCAGTCTTTCTCGCGGAACGAGAAGATACGAGCGTCGTAGGTAGCGAACCTACGCTTGAACTCTTTAACTGGACGGTTGCGCTGTCTCGCCACTTTGCGGGCGCCGGCCACCCGTCTGCACACCTGTTGAGCCAAGTTACTGGACAAGCCGAACCGAGCTCGAATCTCGTAGTAGCAAAGGGATTGCAACTTGACCGCGTTGACGATCTTCTCCGGCGTGTTCTGGTTGACCCAGTTCAAGGCTTGGCCAAAAGCCTCCATCGTCGCGTCCAATTTGGCGGCTTGTGACGGGAACGCCTTGAGCTTGCAGGAGATGGTCAGGATTTGGCTCATAAGTTCATTGTACTTCATCAAAGCGCATTTCTCCCGGCACTGACCCTACGGGTACAGTGCGGGGCTCCTGCGATTTCTAGCTGAAGAGCGATCTGCACGCCCGGTAAGAAGTCAGCAAGCTGCCCTGAGGGATCCCCTTATTTAGGATCCACCAGGGATCCCATGAACAACACGGTTTGGGCCGCTGGGTTGCCGCCGGATCCGGAGGCCACAATGGCAAACCAGAAGGGCCGATCTGCCACAAATTGAAAGGGCTCTTGCCGGTCGACAGCAGTCCGGGAGACGATCACCCCAGTAGCGGCTGCCGCCTCGGATCCCTCTTCGTTCACTTCAATTGCTGCTTTGTGCAGGACTTTGCTGATCCGCGCTGGCTCTGGGGTCATCTGGCTGAAATCGGCTCGGTTGGAAAAGGCAATCCCCAGGCCCAACTGTTGTAGAACTGAAGTGAGATCCGTTTCATAAGCCAGTTCAAATTTCGGGATCCGCACCGAACCTGCACGGGGGCGCAGGGATCCCGTCCATTCTTGCCAAGTTTCCGGGCTCAGCTCTGCCCGCAGCGATTCCAGCTTCACTCCCTTCTTGGGCAGCAGGATCAGCATTTCCAGTTCTCCTTCCCCGTAGGGCAGGCTCACCACCTGCAACTGCTCGGTTTCCAGGTAGTTGTAACGACCTGATTGAACCATCATGGGTACTCGGACGCGGCGGCCATCCAACCGAGTAAAGGGCTGAGTTTGGGTGCGCTCCGGATCGAAGGGCTGAGTCCACTCGCCTTTGAAGTAGATGGCATTGAGCAAAACCATCAAATCCTCGCGGCTGAGGCGATCCACAATGCGGTTGATCTTGCCCTGGGTGCGCTCGGCCACCCAGCCGTTGATCTGGTTCACCGTTTGCCGGGATCCCAAATTCACCCGATTCACCACCGCTTGGTAGTAGGTGGCCAAAGCCTGCAAAAACTGGGGCTGTAAGGTGAGGGTTTGATTCACCCAGAGGCCGTTGGCCATTTGCACCTGGACTGGCCCTCCTGCCGGGGATCCCTCCGCCAGCCAGCCCACCATTTGGGCATTGCTCCAGTTCAACTCATTGAGGGAAAGGTCCTGTGCCTCCAGCACCTCGGCCATTGCCGTTTGAGTCTCCCCAGAGGCGCCGTTGTAGAGCATGCTCAGGGCCAGGCGGATGCTCAAGGGGGAGAAAAAGAGGTTCTCTTGGGGCTGCTGCCGGAGCAGGTGATCAAACAGTTTCAGCGCAAAGCGGCTTTGGGCTTGTTGGGCCACGGTCTTTTCCCCATACCCTTCCCCATAGGTCACCGTTGGCTCAAAGGGAATCCGCACCGGGGTTTCCTGTGAACGGGATCCCATCCCGTGAGTGGGCCAGAGGCCCAGGCTCAGTAAACCCAGCAGAGCCAGAAGAGGGATCCGGCTCACCAAGGATCGATTAAACAGGTCTTTCATAGGGCTCTCCTGGCAGAGTCTATGGCTATGCTATCGGGTCGGTTGTGGACTTCCCTTGCCCAGGGCCGCCATTCCGGCTGCGCTCAAGGGGGAAAAGCACAGGCCGCTTCCGGCAAGCAAGAATTGGCAAGGCTCTCCCAGGGGGGAACTTCCTGCGTCTGGCTGGTCAAGTCGCAGCAGCAGCGTCTGGCGCGATAGGATGAAGCCTGCACAGGAGAGTGCCACATGGTTCTGTTCACGATACACGTTCCAAAAGGGTGCAGAGTCGCCTTGGGCCTGGCTCTACTGCTCCTGGGATCCGGCTTGGGATGTACTGCTGCCACGGAGAGATCTCCCGCCTCACAAACTCAGGTAACCGAAGCCATCTCTCCATCCCCCCCAGCCATAGGGCAGCCCCAGCAACTGCCGGTTGAAGCCGAAGTCACCCTTGCCGGCCAACGCTTTGAGCTAGAGGTGGCCCGCACCCCTGAGCAACAGCGCTTGGGCCTGATGTTTCGCACCGATTTGCCGCCGGATCGGGGCATGTGGTTTCCCTTTGATCCGCCCCAGCCAGCTTCTTTTTGGATGTTCAACACCCTGATCAACCTGGACATCATTTTCCTTCACCAAGGCAAGGTGGTGTACATTGCCGCCGATGTGCCCGGTTGCCCCGCCCAACCCTGCCCCACCTATGGGCCGCCTCCTTCCCAGTTGGTGGACGGTGTGCTGGAGTTTCGCGGCGGGACGGCTGCTGCTTTGGGTTTGGCCGTTGGAGATCCGGTCGAGATCCGAGAGCTTCAGCCCGTAGCCCCTTGATTTCTACCTCCCCTCTCCCTGAGGGAGAGGGGCCGGGGGTGAGGGAAGACAGGCTCGCAGATGATCTTTTGAAGAATCTTTGCGATGATTTTTGAGGGTTGCTAACTAAGCCTACAGAAGAGCATGACTCTAGTCAATAATAAGCTCAACTATACTGAAAATAATGTATAATATGTTCAGTGCGGATTACTACCAGTTGATCTTTCTGTTTACTTTCGAGTCTGCCAACATGGTAGCCAAAGCAAAGCAGAAAATTGGTAGTAAGACGACACGGAAACTGCGCTTTGGGTATTCTACTCAAAGCTTTGCGGGATACCGCCATTCTGTTTGGAAACAAACAGAATGCTATCGCTGCATAGTTGAACAGTGATGTTCAGCAGTGTTCAGCGTAAATGTATCAGGCGACGACAAGCCCAAGAGCAGTTTGGCCACCGCAAGCGAGTCTATGGATGTCAGCAGCGTAAGTCATTGGATAGGGGTGGGGGCTGTCGCCCTAGCCTCCATCCTTTGGGCTGAGATCGTGCGGGATGTGCGCCATTGGCTGGCCCACCGGTGGCCCTGGCTGATGCCCAAACACATCCTGCACCACCGCCTGTTCCGCCCCGACCTTAGCGTGGTGGATGCACAGCTGTACCGAGAATCCCAGTGGCACCACGACGTTCCCGAAGCGGCGACGATGATCCTGGCCGGGATCCCTTGGGTGGTGGTATTGGGCTGGGGATCCCTGCTGTACGGCCTGGCGGCAGCGGTGGGCATTCTCTACTCGGCCAGTTTTTGGGTGGCAGGCATGCTGCGCGGCTACGGGCTGGCCCTGGAGACCGATATCACCCACCGACCGGGGCCTTTCCCCGTTCCTCCCAGCCAATGGCATGTCAACCGCGCCTACCACTGGCGGCACCACTTCGACGATACCAACGCCTATTTTTGCGGCACCCTGACTCTCGTAGATCGGCTCATGGGCACCAGTCTCTCCTTGAAAGGCAAGCGAGTAGCCGTCACCGGCGCCTCCGGCACCCTGGGCCGGGCCTTGCTCAAGCATTTTCACCAGCAGGGGGCCAAAGTCATCGCCCTCAGCTCCCATTCGGATTCGGTTCACATCGAAGTGGACGGCCAGATCCAGCCGGTGGAGACCGTTCGCTGGCAGGTGGGGCAAGAGGGATCCCTGGCTGAGCTGCTGGAGCGGGTGGATATCTTGGTGCTCAACCACGGCCTGAACGTCCACAGGCAACGGGATCCCGAGTCTGTCCGCCAGTCCTATGCCGTCAACACTTTCTCCAGTTGGCGCCTAATGGAGCTATTCTTCCAGACGGTGCGCGGCAACCCTGAGATGGCCACCAAAGAGGTGTGGGTGAACACCTCAGAGGCTGAGGCTAGCCCTGCTTTCAGTCCCCTCTACGAGCTCTCCAAGCGGGCCCTAGGCGATCTGGTTACTCTGCGCCGCCTCGATGCTCCCTGCACAGTGCGCAAGCTCATCCTCGGCCCCTTCAAGAGCCAGCTCAATCCCATTGGGGTTATGTCGGGAGATTGGGTGGCCGCTCAGATCTTGGCCCAGGCCAAACGAGACTGCCGCAACATCATCGTCACCATCAACCCCCTGACCTACCTGCTTTTCCCCCTGAAAGAGCTGGCCGTGAGCACCTATTTCCGCCTGTTTAGCCGTCGGTCTCCAAGGACTCCGTCCCGCGAGCGCGAACAGACAGGGATCCCTGCCCCCAACCCAGATGCTGCAGGTGAGGCGAAGTCCCGCGAGTTCCCTTTGGTTTAGAAGGGATCGGATCCCAACTCGTCCCATAGCTCTATGGCATTGGGCGCAAAAGTGGAGTAAGACAAGAGCAGGTTCCTTGGCGTCAGCAGGGTGGGATCCCTTGCGCCAATACGAACTTTTGGGGAGCGAGAGCGCCCCTTGGCTTGGCGGAACACAGCAGCTCGATCCCCGGTGAGCGTTGGGTGTGAGGAGTAGGAGTGAGCGTGAACATGGTGCGACGGTGGGTGGGCGCAGTGCTCTGCGTGGTGGGTGGGTCGTTGATGTCGGGGCTGTTGTCCGGCTGTGCCATCCCGATGCCTTCGGCATCTGCGGGAGTTTCTGAAGTCCAAGTGCGCTTGGTGCATGTGGCCCCCAATGCCCCTCGAATTGACTTGGAGGTGGGAGGGGTGAAGGCTGCTCGGGGTGTAGCCTATGGCTCGGTGAGCGAGTACGTGCGCATACCGGCGGGCGAGTACGACATTGTTTTGTTTTCAACGCCTGAGAACCCTGGCCAGCCTGCGAGTTCTTTGGTTGCGGCCAGAACCGTAGCCAATCTCAGGGGCGGGGGAGTATTCTCGGTGGTTGCTGCCAACGAGCCGAATCGCATGACGGCCCTGGTGCTGGAAGACAACATCCATCCGCCCTTTGATCAAGCCCTGGTGCGGTTTGTCCACGCTGCCCCTGATGCGCCGGCCCTGCAATGGCAAGGGGAGCAAGGGCGGGTACTGCTGCCCCAGTTGGCGTTTGGACAAGTATCCACCTTTCAAGCTATGCGCCCCGGCTTTACCCAAATTCAAGTGGCCATAGCCCCTTCAGCCTCCGCGCCAGGTGTGCAGTCGGCTCCCAGCCGGAGCATTCCCCTGCAGCGGTTTGACCTCCAGTTGGAGGCGGGGAAGGTCTATACCCTTTACGTAGCGGGATTGTTGCGCAGCAATCCGGCCCTAAGCCTGGTGCTGGCAGAGGAAACTCGAGCTCGTAGGCTCCTATAGCAAGGCTGCTTGTGGTTCTATCCTCCCTATACTGTTCTGGGATCCCTTTTGCTCACAGGGGGTATAGCCTGTGGATGCTTTGTTTCAAGTTGTGGTGCTGAATCAAACCCCAGATCCAGAACGGGTCATCTACCAGGCAATGCACCAGGATTACAGCCCTGATTTTGTCACCTCAGAAAGCCGGATCCCGGAAAAGTATGGAGAGGCCGTGGTGCGGCATTTGCTGGAGGGCAACCGTGGCCACTATGGGCCTCTAGAGCATCCTCAGATCACCTTTGGGGTGGGCTATTTTCCCCACGCCGTCATGCAACAGGCCCGTACTCATCGGGTGGGAATTTCTTTTGATGTTCAATCCTTCCGATATACAGGCCAGCAAATTGCCGATTTGGGCAAAAAGCTCTTGTTCGCGTCAGCGGTGCGGAGCACAACCGAGACTGCTGCTCCTGTTGGCGAGACCGGCTACGGTTGCGTCAGCGATCGCGTCAGCGGGCCGGAGGCCTATCGCGACAGCGGTGCGGAGCACATTGCGGAGCACAGTGGCGGGACGGAGTCCTCCTTGTCTTTGCAAGAGCTGGAAACTTTGTTTTACGTTCCTGCCAGCGTCAAGGAGGGCAAAGCCAAAACCCGCCAGGGCTGCAAGCCCATCTCCCCCGCAGCTTTGGATATCATTCTTGCGCAATATCGCAGCCAGGCCATTGCTTATTATCGCCTGGTAGAAGAGTGCGGATTGCCCTATGAAGATGCCCGTAACATCATTGGCTACGGGATCCGACAACACTTCGTGGTCTCTTTCAATTGCCGTAGTCTAATGCATTTTTTGGATTTACGAGCCAAAGAAGATGCTCAACGAGAAATTCAACATCTGTGTGAACTGATTTGGCCCCACTTTGAAGCGTGGTGTCCCCACGTGGCGGCCTGGTATCGTAAGCATCGCTGGGGAAAGGCTCGATTATCCCCCTAAACTTAGTTTAGATAGATATGCTCTGCTAACCCCTTCTGCGGCTAATCCTGTTTTTGATCTTTTGTTGGGTTACGGGTATGGATCCCGAAGCTTATGAGCAAATGGCAGGCTTGGAAGACCGGCATTGGTGGTTTTTGGGTCGCCGTCACATTCTGAGTCGGGTTATTGGATCCCTGTCGCTTCCCCCCTCTGCTTATATTTTGGAAGCTGGCTGTGGTAGCGGCGGCAACCTGGAGATGTTGTCCAGATTTGGCAAAGTTTGGGCTATGGAAAAGAGTGAAATTGCACTGCCGCTGGCCCAAGCTCGCGGTATTGGGATCGTGGCAGAGGGGGAGTTGCCAAACCGGATCCCCTTTGGTTCTCAACGATTTGATTTGATTGCTTTGCTGGATGTGCTGGAGCATCTGGAGAATGACAAAGAAGCTCTCCTAGCCCTCAGTCAAAGGTTAACCCCATCTGGCTACTTAGTTGTAACTGTTCCGGCTTATCCGTGGCTGTGGAGTTTACATGATGAGCTTAATCATCACAAGAGACGATATACCCGCGGGCAACTTTTGTCGTTGCTTAAAAGCTCAGGTCTAGAAGTTTATACCCTTGTTTTCTTCAACAGTTTTCTTTTCCCAATCATTTCAGGGATCCGCATAATGCAGAAAGTGCTTCGCCTGAGGGAAAGCCAAGATCTGAAAATGCCGCCGCTTTGGCTCAATCGACTGCTGACGGGTATTTTTGCTGCAGAAGCCTATCTGATACCTAAGTTTTCTCTGCCCTTTGGTGTATCTCTGCTGGCAGTAGCCGGCCCGGCAACGAAATCGTAGTATCCTGTCATCATTGCTGTTCTCAGACTGCACTTTGATCATTGCTTAAACTCTCATGTTTCGACATCCAATGTCTGCAATTCTGGTAGTTTCTACAACAGCCTTTTCCGAAGGTACTTAACCCACTCAACAGGGATTTTTATCTCTTGCATGATGAGGATCCCAATTACTTAAAGAACTTATTTTGTGTCAGCAGCATGAAGTCCTTTGAAGCTGGGAAGGGCCGTCAATAGAATTATCTGGTGAGGGCTACCCATTCAAGTTTTGGTCAACACTGATCTTGTCCAATAGCCTCAGATGCACAATCTTTTCTGTAAGATTGTCAACAGTCTTGATGCCGAAGGAGATAACCCTTGGCCGAACGCGGCTATAAAACTCGTCTGGATCTGCATCGTTTGTGGGTGCCCTTGGCCTGTTTTGGCGATGGCCTTTGTATTTGGTTGGCCTTTGGGGCGGGCTACTGGCTGCGCAGCTTGCGTCCTCATCAGCTCTTGCCTTGGGATGTCTACGCGGCCTTGGGATTGTTGACCGCCCTCAGTTATTGGGGCATTCAGGCGGGCTTAGGCGGATACGGTGAGTCGAAGCGCTTGTCTCGCTTTGAAGAATGGGCCAGTTTGCTGGTGGGGTTGGGATTGACGTTTGGTTTGGTGCTGGCAGGGGCCTTTTTCGTTCGCTCGGTCTCTTTGTCGCGGCTGGTGGTGGGCTACGCCGGCTTGTTGGCTCTGCTGAGTTTGACTTTGGTACGGGTGGGGTTGCGGCTGGGCATGGGCTGGTTGTGCTCTAGGGGCTACGGTCGGCGGCAGGTCATCTGGGTGGGATCCTGGTCGGTGTTGGCGGAAGTGTTGGAGCGATTGCAGCGATCCCCGCAGTTGGGCTTCCAGGTAGTCGCCTGGGCAGGCGTAGAGCAAGGCTCTTTTGAGGAAGATCCCCCATCTCAAAATGGGGATCCCTGTCAAGATTCATATCCAGTACTAAACACCGCCCGCCCTACCTCTGGCGGGGTTGAGTCTGCCGACAGGACTCTGTCCGGCTCATCCCGAGGAACCCTCTCCTGCTTGTGCAGTCAGCTTGAGCCTTCCTGGTCGGCTCTTGAGCGTCTGGATCTGGTCCATTTGATTGCCTATCTGCAAGCCCACCCAGAAGTGCAGGAGGTGTGGTTTGGGCAACCGGAGCTGGCAACTGCTCCTCTGTTGCTCAGTTTGCAAACATTGTCGGTGCAGGTGCGCTTGGTGCCGGATATCTTAAGTTTTTTAACGGTGAACTTCAGCCTGCAGTCTCTCGACGGGATCCCGCTTCTAACTCTGCGTCAGCCCCCTTTGCGCTACGCCCACAACCGGTTCCTCAAGCGAGCTGTAGACATCCTAGGAGCTTCCCTGGGCCTGATCTTGCTTAGCCCTCTGTTTTTGATTATTGCCCTGCTGGTAGCCTGCAGCAGTCCTGGCCCCATTCTGTATTGGCAAGAGCGGGTGAGCTTGGACGGGCGTCGCTTTTGGATTGCCAAGTTCCGCACCATGCGAGTGGATGCTGAGGCAGCCGGCCAGCCGGGCTGGACGCGCCCCGGGGATCCGCGCCGAACCAAGATAGGAGCCTTTTTGCGCCGCACCAACCTGGACGAGCTGCCCCAACTGTGGAACGTCCTGAAAGGGGAAATGAGCCTAGTGGGCCCCCGCCCAGAGCGGCCCTACTTTGTCGAGCAGTTTAGCCAGGAGATCCCCAAGTATCCGGATCGGCATTTGGTGAAAAGCGGCCTGACTGGCTGGGCCCAGATCCACGGCCTGCGGGGAGATACCAGCATTGCCCGCCGCACCCAGTATGATCTCTACTATGTGCAAAACTGGTCGCTGTGGCTGGATCTGCGCATCTTGGCCATCACCTTCTGGCAAGGGATCCGCGGACGGCTGGCCGGATACTAGGGGTTAGCGTATGCCATTCTCCCCCCAAGAGCTGCTCTACGAGGGCAAGGCCAAGCGCATCTACCGCACTGCCGATCCCAGGGTTTATCTTTGCCAATACAAAGACGACGCCACGGCCTTCAACGCCCAAAAGCGGGGATCCATCGCCGGCAAGGGAGAGGTGAATTGCACCGTCTCCAGCCATGTGTTTGCCTACCTGGCGCAGCAAGGGATCCCCAACCATTTCTTGGCCCAAACCGGCCCCACCGAGATGCAGGTGCGAGCCTTGCACATCCTGCCTTTGGAAGTGGTGGTGCGCAACCGCACAGCGGGTAGCCTCTGCCGACGGCTGGGTCTGGAGCAGGGCCTTCCCATCGAGCCGCCGCTGGTGGAGTTCTATTACAAAAACGATGCCTTGGGGGATCCCTTGGTGACCCCAGATCACATCCGCCTATTGCAGTTGGCCACGCCGGAGCAGGTGGAGCGCTTGGGATCCCTGGCTTTGGCCATCAACAACCATCTGCAGGCTTTCTGGCGAAGCTGCCGCCTAGAGTTGGTGGACTTTAAGCTGGAGTTTGGCCTGGACGAGAAGGGAGAGATCCTGCTAGCCGACGAGATTAGCCCCGATACCTGCCGTCTTTGGGATCGGGGGGGATCTGAGCCGCGAGTGCTGGACAAGGATCTCTTTCGCTTTGATCTGGGGGATCCAGTAGCTGGCTATCAAGAGGTGTTGCAGCGGGTGCTTCAGGCAGTGGGATCCCAATTCCTTCTCTCCTAGAGGGAGAGGAGCCAGGGGTGAGGGACTATAATCGCCTCAGCGATCCCACTCCTTTAACGCCCGAGCCTCCTTTCGCTTGTCGGGATCCCGCCATGACCTCTCCCCGCCCCCCCTACCCCGGCGAGCGTTTCCGCCGCCAACTGGCCAACCTGCTGGATGCCTGGGTGGAGCAGGGGTTGATTGAACCTGAGCAGCGGGATCGGCTGTGGGAGTACTACCAACTGGATAGCTTGCCCCGAGCGGCCGGCAGCCGTTTTGTCTTGGTGCTGCTACTGTTTGGCGCAGTTCTGGTGGGCCTAGGGGTGATCTCCTTTGTGGCGGCCAACTGGGCTGCCATTCCCCGCTGGGCAAGAGCCTGGGGGTGCTTGGCCCTCATGGTAGGGCTGCAGGTGGCTGGCTTCCAGGTTTGGCAGCAGGGATCCCGACGGCTGGGCAGCGCCCTGCTGATAGCCGGTGAACTGACCCTGGGAGCCTGTATTGGCCTGATGGCGCAGTGGGTTCAGCTTGGCGGATCCGCGGCAGGCCTGTTTTGGGCCTGGGGGATGGGCGGTTTGGCCATGGCCTACGGCTTGCGTCACAGCCCCAGTGGTGTACTGGCCTGCCTTCTGCTGGGCTTGGGGATGGTAGCCGACTTCGTGGATTGGGGGACTGTCAACTTCCTCTATCCTTGGTTGACCCTGGGCCTGCTGGTTCCTCTGGCCTATTGGTGTTGCTCTCGCTGGGTTTTTGCCCTGGCCGTGGTGAACTTTGGCCTGGCGTTGCAAGGGTTAGCCGAGCGTTTGGGCAGCTCTTTCCAAGGTTTAACCCTTTTGCATCTGCTTGGTGTTGCAGTTGTGTGGGGGCTGGCTCTCTGGCACCAACGCCATGATCCTTGGATAAGGCAGGTTTCAACCGAAGGAAGGGATCCAGAGCTTCCCGGCGAGCTGGAGCAAGGCTTGGATTTGGCCCCGACAGCCCAGAACTTGGCTCTGCTGGGGCTGGGTGTTCTGCTCTATGTCTGGAGCTTTGTCGGGACGTGGGTCGATCTTTCCGAGGATCCCCTCTGGAACGTTGGGGATCCCTGGGCGAGCTTGTCGGCAGTGGGGTTGCTGCTGCTGACGGGCTGGGGCTGGTGGCAGGGTTGGCAGGAGAAGAGATCCCAGCCCGTTTCGTCTTGGCTGAAGGATGCTGCTGTTCTGATTTCTCTGGTTGCCTTGGCGCTTTTGCTGGGGATCGGCAGCGCTGTGCCTTTGAACGTGACGGCAGGAGCAGCCTTGGTCCTCTTTGCCCCCTGGATAGTGACCTTGCTGTTGCTGGGGCTGTCAGCAGTGCTCTGCTGGGAAGGGCTACAGCAAGGGCGGCGGGGGCGCTTCTGGCAGGGACTGTTGGGGCTAACCCTGGTGGTGCTGACCCGCTTTTTCGAGTACCCAACCGGCCTGTTGGCCAAGTCGGCGGTGTTGGTGGCCTGTGGGATCGGGGTAATCTGGCTGGGGCTGAAATTTGAGCGGCGGATTTTCTCCCGTCTCTAATTCTTGCCCTTCTAGGAAGCCAAGCCCCGCTACATGATCAAGCAAAGGAAAAAGCTGGAATTGAGCTGGAATTCACAAGAATTTACAAAGTTTGCGGTTTTGCAAGCTGAGCTAGAGCTTAGATACTGCTGCTGCGAATGCGAATTTCCCATTTGAGTGCAATTCACGTAGGGGTGACTTCATTGTTCCCCCTTTTCTTCAGCTGACCCTAGCTGAAGTTCTCAAAGCCTACTCAGAAAAAATAGGAAAGCCTAACGGCGGGCCTGGGCAAAAATGGCTTGCAAAATCTCGTCGGCCCCCTGCTGTTTTAGCTTTTCTGCAAGAGCCATCCCCACTGCCTCGGGATCGGCGGTGGATCCCGTCTGAGTATCGCGGATGAGCCGCCGGCCATCCAGCTCGGCCACCATACCGGTTAGGTGCAGCTCCTCCCCTCGGACTTGGCTGTGAACGCCAATGGGCACCTGACACCCTCCTTCCAAAGCCCGCAGGAAAGCTCGCTCTGCCAAGCAGCGGGCTGTGGCCTCCGCATCGGCCAAGGGTCGGATAAGCTCCAGAATCCGCTCATCTCCCTGCCGACACTCGATTCCCAGGGATCCCTGCCCAACCGCGTACAGAGACACGCTGGGATCCAGCACCTCGTGGATCCGGTCGGCTTTGCCCAGACGCTTCAAGCCGGCCACCGCCAAAATCAGGCCATCGTACTCTCCCCGCTCCAGCTTAGCCAGGCGGGTGTTGAGGTTGCCCCGCACGTCCTTAAAGCGCAAGTGGGGAAAGGCATGGCGCAGTTGGGCCAGTCGCCGCAGCGATGAAGTGCCGATCACCGTCCCCTCTGGCAGGGTGGCCAGTCGGTAATCCCGGAACTTTTCCCCCACCACCAAAGCATCCAGGGGATCCTCCCGCCGCGTGATCGCCCCCAACACCAAGCCCTCCGGCAGGCGAGTGGGCAAGTCTTTAAGGCTGTGTACCGCCAAGTCGCTGCTGCCGTTGAGCAGGCTAACCTCCAATTCCTTGGTAAAGAGACCTTTATCTCCAATTTTGGCCAGGGCTACATCCAGGATGATGTCTCCCTGGGTGGAGAGGGTGTTGAGCTCCAGGGGTAATCCCGGATGGTGTTCTTGCAACTGACCCATCACCCACTGGGTCTGCACCAAAGCCAACTCGCTTTTTCGAGAGGCGATCCGCACCGGCTTGGTGATCCCAGCAGAGGGTTTGGAGGGGGTCGAAGCCAGTTCACTCATGGCTGCCGCAAAAAAGAACACTGTCTCTCACGCTAGCCGAATCTGTGCCAGGGCAAGGCGGCGGCCTTTAAGATCCTTAACCAAAATTGCAGTTTCCCGAAATCAAGACTTTACCGCAGGGATCCCAGCCGGTAGGATAAGTAGATGGATTCCCCGGCTCGGCGGGGGAGGATCCGGTCTGTCAAGCTCCTCTTCCCCAACCCCAGAGCTTTTGAGGGAAGCTTTCTACAATGGGCACAAGCCCCTGGTTTGGTTGGTCGTCTGCCTGGATGAGTCTTATGGAAGAAAACAACGTCAGCAACGGCACTCAGTTACTGCTCAAGCGCAACATTCCCATCAAGGTGGTGGTCACACCCCTTTGGAAAAAGGAAATGCAGGAGCAATTAGAGCGGCAGATCGAAGCCACCGATGCTCAGATGCAACAACTGGAGTTTCAGGGCAAGCGGGCTATTGCCGAACTGGAGAAACAGAGCCCCAACCCCAACAGCCCCCAAGTGCTCCAACAGGTGGAAGCGGTGAAAAGCCGCGTGAACGAGCAGAAAATCCGCCTCTTGGATCAGAAAAACCAATTGTTGCAGCAGATCAACCAACTGAGCACCCTGGAGCTTAACCAAGAAGTGCTGCAGGGCAATGTGGAGAGCTTCTTCCGAGTCCAAAAAGGAGACAACCTGATCCAGAAAATGCAGGTTGAGATCCTCCTGGAAGATGGGGTGATCAAAGAGATTCGCGGTAACCCATAGGCCGCTCACCCCCTTGCCGGAGAAGCGGCAGTCGGGATCCCCAATTTTCTCGCCTGTAGGTTCTCGAGAACTCCGTTTCGCCAACACAATGGGTGACAATAGGTAACAACCTCTTAACAGCCTTTGGGTTAACGCTCGCACAGGCTGGCGAGGTTGGGTAGCGTTGTCGCCCGTGGGAGGATCCCCATGTCTGAGTTCGTCTGGTCAGAGCCAGAGCCTCTCGAGGATCTTCATCTTCCCGATTGGTTGCTCACCTCGGCCCAGCGCCGCCGTCTCAAGGCTCTGCTGGTTCTGGCCATGGTGTGGGGGGTGGTCAGCCTGATGCATGTGGTGCCGACGGCCCGTTGGATCACCGTCGGTCTGGCCACGTTCATGGTGATCCACATTAGCCGCTTATTTCGCCTGCAACCGGCGACCTCCCTGCCCCCTCTGAGACTTCCTCCTGCCGCTGCGACCCGCCGGGATCCCAGGTCAACAGATAACAGCGATGACCCTAACAACAATGACTCTGTCCTGCCAATGCAACGGGATGGGCAGAGCGGGCTTTCTGAGTTGGGCGGGCTGGCCTTGCCCCGTGTAGCTGTGTTGATCCCAGCCAAGAATGAGAGCGCAGTGCTCCCACGGCTGTTGCACAGCTTGACCCAGCTCCGTTACCCCACCAGCCATCTGGAGCTGTGGGCCATCGACGACAACAGCAGCGATGCCACCCCTGAAGTTCTGCGGGAAGCCCAAAAGCGGATCCCGCATCTGCGGGTTTACCGGCGGCAGCCAGGACGAGGGGGGGGCAAGTCCGGTGCCCTCAACGAGGTACTGCCCCTGACTCAAGGGGAGATCATCCTGGTCTGCGATGCCGATGCTGTGGTGCCCTCGGATTTTCTTGCCCGCACTCTACCCTTGTTTGTTCAAGTGAGCAGCCTGCGCAGCCGTTTTGGCAGACGGATGGTAGGGGCTGTACAGGTGCGCAAGGCCCTGAGCAACCCCAAGGTCAACTTCTGGACTTTGGGGCAGGTGGCGGAAATGGCCTCCGACGCTTATTTTCAGCAGCAGCGCGTGGCCGTGAGGGGCATTGGCGAGCTACGCGGCAATGGCCAACTGGTGCGGCGAGATGTTTTGGAAAAGTGCGGCGGCTGGAACGAGGCCACCCTCACTGACGACCTGGATCTCACCTTCAAGCTGCACCTGGCGGGCGTAGATATCGCCTTTCTGACGGAGCCGGCCATCGTCGAAGAAGGGGTCACCTCTTGGAAAAGTCTCTGGCACCAGCGCTGCCGCTGGGCGGAAGGGGGCTACCAGCGCTATCTCGACTACTGGCCAGGGATCCTCAGTCGCCGCATGGGGATGGCCAAAACAGTAGATCTCTGGGCCTTCTTTATTTCTCAGTACTTGCTGCCGATGGCCTTGGTTCCCGATACCCTCTGGGTGCTGTTGACGGGCCACTCCTCGGTGCTGCTCCCCTTGAACGCTCTGGTGATGGGCTGCCTGACGGTGGCTTTTTACCGGGGGCTACGCCAGGTGGAGGGCTTGCGCGGACGGCGACTTTGGTGGCACACCGCCCTGGGCTTGGTCTACATGCTCCACTGGCTGCCGGTTATGATCGCCACAACCGCTCGCATGTGTGTACAGCCCAAGCGCCTAAGGTGGGTGAAAACTGTTCATCACGGCGCTTGAGGTCAGCAAGTTGGATCCAATCCTGCTATCCTAGTCAAGCACCTGCTTACGCCCCGCTCGACCATGGCCCGCCTCTACTACGACACCGACGCCAATCTGGAGCTTCTGGCCGATAAAACCGTTGCCATCATCGGCTATGGCAGCCAAGGCCACGCCCACGCCCTCAATTTGCGCGATAGCGGTGTCCAGGTCATCGTTGGCCTTTACCCTGGCAGCCCTTCCTGGCCCAAAGCCGAGCAAGACGGCTTAATGGTCAAAACGGTGGCGGATGCTGCCGCTGCCGCCGATTGGGTAATGGTTTTGCTGCCCGATGAAGTGCAAAAGGCCGTTTTCCAGGGCGAAATCCGTCCCCACCTGCAGCCGGGGAACGTGCTCCTCTTTGCCCACGGCTTCAACATTCACTTCGGGCAGATCC
Source organism: Thermostichus sp. OS-CIW-31 (assembly GCF_054060305.1). Lineage (NCBI taxonomy): Bacteria > Bacillati > Cyanobacteriota > Cyanophyceae > Thermostichales > Thermostichaceae > Thermostichus > Thermostichus sp. OS-CIW-31. The sequence continues at coordinate 60,286 of NZ_JBSSDA010000007.1, forward strand.
AGCCGCCGGCAGACGTGGATGTCATCATGGTTGCCCCCAAAGGCCCTGGGCACTTGGTGCGGCGCACCTACCAAGCGGGGGAAGGGGTGCCCTGCCTGTTTGCCGTCTATCAAGATGCCTCGGGAATGGCACGGGAGCGGGCCATGGCCTATGCCAAAGCCATCGGTGGCACGCGGGCCGGCATTTTGGAAACCACCTTCCGGGAAGAGACCGAAACCGACCTCTTTGGCGAGCAGGTGGTGCTCTGCGGTGGGCTGACGGCTCTGATCAAAGCGGGGTTTGAAACCTTGGTGGAAGCGGGCTACCAGCCGGAACTGGCCTACTTCGAGTGCCTGCACGAGGTGAAGCTGATCGTGGATCTCATTGTCGAGGGGGGCTTGGAGAAAATGCGCCACAGCATCTCCAACACGGCAGAATACGGCGACTACACCCGTGGCCCCCGCATCATCACGGAGCAAACCCGCGCCGAGATGAAACGCATCCTCGCCGAGATTCAAAGCGGCCAATTTGCCCGTGAATTTGTCTTGGAAAATCAGGCCGGCAAGCCAGGGCTTACTGCGATGCGGCGCCGCGAGGCCGAACACCCCATTGAACAGGTGGGCAGGGAGCTGCGGGCCATGTTTAGCTGGCTAAAGAAATAGGTCGGATATCTGGAGCTGAGGGTAGACCATCTCTGTGCTGGATCTGAAGCTGCTGCGGGATCGCCCTGAACAAGTACGCCAAGCCCTGCAAAATCGCCGGGCCACAGTCGATCTGGACGGGATCCTGCAGTTGGATCGGGAGCGGCGGCAGTTGGAGACCCGCAAGGGATCCCTGCAGGCCGAAAGCAACAGCCTCGGCAAAAAAGTCGGCGAGATCATCCGCCAGGGGGCGGATCCCCAAGGCCCCGAAGTGGCGGCCCTGCGGCAGCAGGGGGTGGATCTCAAGGCCGAGATTGCCCAACTGGAGCAGCAGGAACGGGAGCTGGAAGAGGAGATTCGTGCTCGGCTGCTTACCCTGCCCAATTTGCCCCTGCCCAGCGTGCCGGTTGGCCGAGATGAGGCCGACAATGTAGAGGTGCGCCGCTGGGGTGAGGAGCTAAAGCCGGCCCATCCTGTCCTTCCCCATGAAGAGATTGCCGAAAAACTGGGGTTGCTGGAGATTGGCCGTGCGGTCAAAGTGGCCCAAAGCCGCTTTGTGGCTATGGTAGGGGCGGGCGCGGCCCTGGAACGGGCTTTGATTGCCATGATGCTGGAGCGCCACGTTGCAGCCGGCTACACCGAGGTGATCCCACCCTTTTTGGTCAACAGCGCCGCTTTGCAGGGGACGGGGCAGTTGCCCAAGTTTGCCGAAGACAGCTTTCGCTGTGCTGACGACGACCTGTGGCTGATCCCGACGGCGGAAGTTCCCCTTACCAATCTGTACCGGGATGAGGTGATCCCTGCGGAGTCCCTCCCTCTTTACTTCTGTGCTTACACCCCTTGTTTTCGCCGTGAGGCGGGCAGCTATGGCCGCGACACCAAGGGGCTGATCCGGTTGCACCAGTTTCAAAAAGTGGAGCTGGTCAAGGTCACTCGCCCAGATCAATCGGAAGCCGAACACGAGAAGCTGGTGCAGGATGCCGAGGCCATCTTACAGATGCTGGAGCTGCCCTACCGGGTGGTGGAGCTGTGTAGCGGCGATTTGGGCTTTGCGGCAGCCCGCTGCTTTGACTTGGAGGTGTGGTTCCCCTCCCAAAATCAATACCGCGAGATCTCCAGTTGCTCCAACTGCTGGGACTTTCAGGCCCGCCGTGCTAACCTGCGCTACAAAGAAGCCGGCCAGAAAGGCACCCAGTTTGTCCACACCCTGAACGGATCTGGCTTGGCGGTGGGGCGCTCTCTGGCTGCCCTGCTGGAAAATCACCAACAGCCGGATGGCTCGATTCGCATTCCCAAGGCGCTGCGTCCCTTTCTCAGCTCCCGCTTTCTCTCGGAAGACGGGATCCTCATTCCTGCTGCCTGAGCTCAAACTCAACCCAGTTTGATTGAGACTCGATTGAGACGCTCCTGCCCACCCGGCAGACGCCCTTATCTTTTCTGCAGTTTGGAAATGAATCAGCTTGACCTGCTCCTCGCTCTACAAGGATGAGGATCCCTAACACTTCACAGAGACGATCCACCTGACGGTAGCCTCAATCTTTAGGGTCATTTCAAGTTAGGTTGAGACACTTCCCAAGTGCTCTGCGGTACCGCTTCCGCTATGCAAAAGGGGAGAGGAGCTAGGAAGCAATGCATTCCTACCTTCCTGCCGGGCTGTCCTTCCGCTCAAGATTTGCCCTTGAGGCGATCCAACTCAGCTTGCAATTCGGCGATCTTCTGGCGCAGACGGGCCGCTTCTGAAAGTTCGATGGCCGTGCCTGCCTCGCCCTCGGTATCGCTAATGTCATCAATGGTGATCTTGCGGGGGCCGGCAGTTTGTCTGTATTCCCCCTTGCGGTTGGCGTTGGCGGCGATGGCATCCATGTAAGCCCGCGCCTCTTCAGCGGTCATCGCCCCCCGCTCCACCAGCTCGTCCACCAAAGCTTGCGCCTGCTTGCGCAACTCCATCAGACGGATACCCGCTTTGCTGGCCACCTTGGCAGCATTATCCGCCGCCACAGCCGCCAAACCCATGCCGAAGTAAAAGGCTTTTTGAGCCCAGTTGGCGAGGGGATTGTCTGTTTCGGACATAGTGTAATGCGCTGCTAGGGCAAGGAGGAGAGAACCCAGCAGAGAGAAGTAGGGCTGCAAAGGGCGACCCGGGTTGACGCGCCTGCTCAGAGCATCCCGTGGTGCTGCTATCTTCCGATCCTGACACGGTTTGGGCGTCGGAGCTGCACGGACCCAGGTCTTCCAGTAGCCTAGCATTTTTCCCCTCTGCCCTGCTCGGCTTTCTTGGGCAACAGATGGGTTTCTCAGGGGGCTAGGGAGTTTCAGGCGGCTCCAGATAAACAGGGATCCGCTCTACGGCTGTATCGCTGCGTTGCACCTCCTGTTCCTGAACTTGAGGAAGGGTTACCGGCAGGGTAACCGGTTGAGCAACAAAACAACTGGCCACGGGCAGCGCTTGCTCCAGTTCGTCCAGAGGGCGGGGGATCACTGCCACCGCGTGCAATTCCCCAATGCGCTCTGCTTCGTACATGCCGGCATCGATGGCAATGGCCACGTTGGCCACTGTACCGCGGATAATGGCCGTACATAGGCCATCCCCAATGGTCTCGTAGGCCGCCAGTTGGACATCCGCGGTTTTGAGCATGACATCGGCAGCTCCCACCATTGCCGGGAAGCCGCGAGTTTCCAGCAGGCCCACGGCCAAGTTACTGAGGCGGCTGTAGCCGCGGTTTTGTGCCAGTTGAGACAGCTTGCTGCTGATCGGCAGTACCACTTCCAAGTTGGGCAGGGGGCGCGGGATCACCAAACTGGAGATCTCCTCTTGGTCAAACTGGCGGGCCAGCTCAATGCCCTCCTCAATGGCAATGCGCACATCGGCAATTCCCCCCCGCACAATGGCTGTGCAATAGCCCCCCGAGGTTTTCTCAAAGCCGATCAGCGTCACGCCTGCCGACTTGGTCATGGCGTCAGCAATGCGCACGATGACCGGAAAGCTGCGCGTCTGAATCAGGCCCAGGGAGGTTGACATCGGCATCCTAACCACTCACGCCAGTTTAGCCATCAGAGCCGGCCATCCCCAGAGGAGAGCACCTGTCGATGGGGATAAATCTTGCTCAAGAGGCGATCCAATTCCCAATGGCCAGGGATCCCGTTGAGGTTGCGCGTTTTGGTCCTTGGGGAACCGGACTTTTCTTGGGTTTGCTCGGCAGCTTCCTGCCAGCGGCGGGTTTGCTTTTCAACATTGGCCACCGGAGAACTGGGTGGGGGAGACGGCTCAGGCGACATCTCTGGAGCCATTTCCACTGCCGCCGGCGAGGGCTCTGCCGGGATGGGCTTGCTGCCGCCCGCCTCCTGGAGATCGAAACCATAGGTGGGATCCCCGAGCAGCGAGCCGGGGGGAATGACTGCTTGGCTGAGCACCGAACAATTCAGCACTGTGGTTTCTGAGCCGATGCAGGCGTTTTTGCCGATGGTGCCCTGCCCGAGCACCAGCACCCCCATTCCCAAGGTTGCTCCCGCCTCCACGATGAGGGATCCCCCACAGGCGTGCAGAACGGATCCCATGCCGATACACGCGCCGCGCCCGATGTGAATTCGACAGCCGGGGTTGGCCCGCAGCAGCACCCCTGCCCCAATCCCCGCCCCAGCTTCCACCTGCACCTCACCACTGACAAAATAGCGAGTTTCGTCGTTCTGGCCAGGCAAGGCGCGGAGCGTCATGGAGTTGGGCAAAGTAGAGGCCAACAAAGTGCTCCTCATCGCTGGGGGGTTGGGCTTGAACCAACAGAGGTCAAAAAAAGCTGGGATCCCTCAAGGGGTTTGGATGATCTGCTCCAGCACTCGCCGTTTGGCCTTGGGATCGATCCCCAGCAGGCGGACGTATTCGCCGCGATGTTCCTCCAGACAGGCTTCCAGAGCTGCCACCACTTGCGGCACTTGGGTGGCCTCGATGGGGCTACAGCTTTGCCAAGAAGAGGTGCGAAAACGGCGCTTGTCCGCATGTTCGGTGCCGATGCGGTAGCCTTGGCTGAGCAACTGCTGCACCTGAGCCACCACCTCGGCATTGAGGCGGGTGCCAGAAGGGGATCCCTTGGGGGCAGAAGCAGGAGCCGCGGCAGCAGCAGCAGATTTTCCGCCAGGGGTTTGGATGATGCGCTCATAGACCCGCCGTTTGCCTTTAGGATCGATCCCCAGCAGGCGCACATATTCTCCCTGGTGCTCCGCCAGGGCAGCCGTCAGCTTAGCCAACACCTCTGGCCCGCGGGTGGCGCGAATGGCCGGCCCACTCTGCCAGGAAGAGGTTTTGAAGCGGCGCTCGTCGGCATATTCGTAGCCGATGCGATAGCCCTGAGCCAGCAGCCGATGCACCTCCTCCTGCACCTCCAGATCCAGGCCGGCACTGCCCCCTGCCGCAGGAGCCGTATCTGCCACCACGCCGGTTCCTGCAGGACTGCTGCTCACCTGGCCTTGCGGGGTTTGAATGACCTTCTCCAGCACCCGCCGTTTGCCTTTGGGATCGATCCCCAACAGGCGCACATATTCTCCCTGGTGCTCTGCTAGGGCAGCCTGAACAGCGGCCAGGATCTCCTGCGGCTGACCGCTCAAATTGCCCAAGGTCTGCCAAGAAGAGGTGCGGTAGCGGCGGGCATCGGCCACCTCCAGGCCAACGCGATACCCCTGCGCCAACAAAGTCCGGATCTCCTCCTCCAGCCCTGAGCCAGAGCGAGAGCCGACCGCCCCAGAACCCGGAGCAGCGGCTGCCGAGACGCGGCTGGGCATCCCAGAGACCAGCGCCGGCCCATCGGGGGTTTGGATGATTTGCTCCAGCACCCGCCGTTTAGCCTTGGGATCGATCCCCAGTAGGCGCACATATTCTCCCTGGTGCTCCGCCAGGATGGCCCCCAGCGATCGCACCACCTCCGCCTCGTGGGTGCTGGTGATTGGGCTTTCGCTTTGCCAGGAAGAGGTTTTGAAGCGGCGAGCATCGGCATACTCTAGCCCCACGCGATAGCCTTGGGCCAACAGGGCACGAATTTGCTCCACCACCTCCGGCTTGAGAGGGGATCCGCCGCCGTTCCGGCCATTGCCGCGATGGGAAGAATGAGTCATGGGTGCCGTCTCCGTAGCCGTTGAGTTAGAGGTGCGCTGCAGTTCGTTGCGGATGGGAGCAATACAGACGAGGTTTTCGCTGCACTGGTAGCCCTCTCGCAGGGCTTGGTTGATGCCGATCACGTGTTGGGCAAACTTGGCATCGCTATCCTGGACGTCGGGCAGCCGGTCGGCCTCGGCCTGGGTGGTGATGATGGATCCAGAAGGCACGTACTTGCCTGGGGGGATCTCCACATCCTGGATCAGGCAATGCAACATGATGATGCAGCCATCCCCAACCCGAGCGTTGAACACCGTCGAGCGGAAGCCAATAAAGCAGTCGTTGCCCACGTAGGCCGGCCCGTGGATCAGAGCCATGTGGGCAATGGAAGTGTTTCTGCCAATCCAAACGGAGTAGGGTTGGCCGTCTTCTCCTATCACCCGCCCCTGTTCCAGGCCGTGGATGACCACCCCATCCTGAATGTTGGATCTGGCGCCAATGTGGAAGGGGGATCCCTCGTCAGCGCGAATGGAAGTTCCCGGGGCGATCAGCACCTCCGCTTCCACCCGCACATCCCCAATGAGGTTGGAGAAAGAATGCACGTAGGCTGTGGGATCGATCTTGGGCTCCGCCAGTCGGCGAGACCAGGGCGTTGGCGGTGCAGCATAGGTGTGAGCAGGCATAACCGTGAGCCTCTAGAACGCAGTAGGGCGGACAAGGGCAGCAAGAGAGATGAGAAGGGAAGGGATCCCAGCTAGCGTTGATCGCGCTTGTTGTAGAGAGAGCGACCGCCAACGCTGACCGTATCGATAATCGCCATCACCACTGCATCCAGCGGGCGAGTCTGGTTTCCTTGCGGCTGGCGAGCGGCACTGCCTTGGCTAACCAGCACCCACTCGTCAATGCCGGCCCCCACCGGATCGGCAGCCACAGCGTAATCGGGTTGCGGCTGGCCCTCGAGATCGACGTACTGCACCAACAAAAACTTCACGCCCGTCAAGCTGGGATCCTTTTGAGTGCTGGTGACGGTGCCCCGCACAATGGCAATACGCATCAGGGACGGGTGAAGGGACGGATGGCATTGACCCCTTCGCGGAACTGAGCCACATCCTCGGTGTAGCGGATGGGCAACACGTACTCCAGGTTCTCGTGGGGACGGGCGATAATGTGCCAAGACAACAACTGGCCGCCGTTCACCCGCTTCACCGAGTCAATGCCGGCAGCCACCGAGGCTTGCACCTCCGAGACATCCCCCCGCACGATCACGGTGACCCGACCGCTGCTGATTTTCTCGTAACCCACCAGGGTAACGCGGGCTGCCTTGACCATGGCGTCGGCAGCTTCTACCACTGCCGGGAAGCCCAGGGTTTCGATCATTCCAACTGCAATAGCCATAGGTACTCCTTACGCTGAAAGTGAAAGTGGGGTGCGAACTTTCTGGGGTGCGAACTTTACTGAAGTGGGGACTAGGTGCGGAACTGCTCCACCGCCTCGGTGTAGCGGATGGGCAACACAAACTCCAGGTTCTCGTGGGGACGGGCAATGATGTGGTGGGAGAGAATCTCACCCCCGCTCACCCGCTTGGCAGACTCCAAACCGGCAGCCACTGAGGCTTGCACCTCCGAGACATCCCCCCGCACGATCACGGTGACCCGACCGCTGCCGATTTTTTCGTAACCCACCAGGGTAACGCGGGCTGCCTTGACCATGGCGTCGGCAGCTTCTACCACTGCCGGGAACCCGCGGGTCTCGATCATTCCAACTGCAATAGGCATATCAACTCTCCACTTCTGAACACTCAGTTCCTGAACGTTGTCGAACCCAGCAACAAGGCAAATTGATCTCGCTTATTGGGTTCGCTCATGCAATCTCCTTTCGATTTCATCAGAGAGATCCTCTGCCCAAATCTCGATTGACAGCTTTTCCCGGCGACACCTACCCCAGCCACCAGAGACCCCCCTCTGAGGGGAGAAGGCTCTGAGCCACAGACCTCCGACTGAAGTCAGAACAGGTTGTAGGAGCCATCAGGGTTAACCGCAACTGTCACTCAGGCGGGCAAAGCTGCCAACTCTGAGCTAAGTCCACATCTTTCTTGTACACAATCGATCATACAAAATCGATTAGGACGACTCAGAGAAGGGATCCCCGACTTAACAAAATGATATCCCCACTCAATCCTGGACGAAAATCAATATTTTTAATTAGCACGATAGCTTTTTATTAAGAGAAGCAAAAATGTTGTCAGCTTAAAAATAATTCTTGATATCTTTTCAACTTTTGTCGTTATCGGCGCAGTGAGGGGGGCACTTCCAGGCCGTGGGCTTCCATGAGGTCGGCTTGGCCCATCAGGTGGGCTGGGGATCCCTGGGCCCAGATCCGCCCTTGATCCAACAGGATGACCTGATCGCACACCTCCAGGATCAGCTCCAGATCGTGGGAAGCCAGCAGAAAAGTGTGGGCGGCCTGTTGCAAAAAAACTATCAACCGGCGCCGGGCTCGCAAATCGAGGTTGGCCGTCGGCTCATCGTAGAGCACCAACTGGGGTTTCATCGCCAGGATCCCGGCAATGGCGACCATGCGCTTTTCCCCACCGGAGAGGTGATGGGGGGGACGATCAGCCAAATGGAGGGTGCCGGTCAGGTGCAAGGCCTCTCGAACCGCAGCCGCAATCTCCGCCTCAGGACGGGCCAAATTGCGCAGTCCGAAGGCCACATCTTCGGCCACCGATGGGGCAAACAGTTGGTCGTTGGGATCCTGAAACACCAACCCCACCTCAGGGCGAAACTGGCCGGGCCGCAGCGGCTGGCCAAACAAACTCACCTGGCCAGAGCAGGGGGGCAACAGGCCGCAGAGAGTGAGGAACAGGGTAGTTTTACCCGCGCCATTGGGGCCGATCACCCCCAGATGTTGCCCAACCTCGACCCGTAGATCCAGCCCTTGCAGCACCGGCGGATGACCGGGATAAGCTGTCCACAATTGGTTCACCTCCACCGCCGGCACCGGGTTCATAGCAAAGTTAGGGCATCCGCACGTCTTTCCAGCGCTCCTGGGTGGCCGTGGGGGTAAGTTGCAAGGTGGGCACACTGGGGCTGGTCAGGTCAATGTGGACGATGTCGTCGGGCGTACACTCGCAGTAGCGGCGCAGATCCCGCATTTGGTTGAGGGTCTGAATTTGCAAGGGCAAGCGGTCGGAAATCGGCCCCAGGTAGACGTTGCCCAGCTCAGTATGCAGGGTAATTCCCGCTCCAGATTGCCAATCCACTGCCCTAATCTGGATTTCGGATTGCTGCAAAGCCTTGAGCAACAGCGCCCATTGGTCTGGGGTGTGGTTCTCCCAGCCCAGCAGCTCCAGCTCAGGCCAAGACTTGGGGGAACGGTAGGGATCGGGAGACAGCCAGTTGCCCTGGACATCCACCCAGCCCATCTGGTCGCCCCATCGCGCGCGCGCCACAGGTTGCCGTTCCCGCACCTGGACGATGACACCCACCGGCAGCAGCCGCCGCTGCACCTGGACGCTTTCGATGGGAGAGGGGCGGGTCGGGGATCCCAGCAAAGCCCTTTCCAAAACAGCCGGTTGCACCTGCCAAATGTTGAGGGGATACTGCAGGGGCAATTGTGCCCGTATCCAGGCGGGATCGACCCAGTGGGCACCCTTTACCTGAATCTGTTCTGGCTGACGAATTTGCCAGTGGGGCTGCCGTAGGCCCAGCACCAGCAGCGCCAAGAGGGTCATCGAACCGGTCAGGCGCCAGGATCCCTGCCAGAATCGGCTGCGCCGTTGCCGACGCAAAAGCTGCCTACGCTGCAGGATTCGTTCACGGTTGGGAGCAGCCAGGAGTGCCATGGATCCCCCTTCACCCCATCACGGGGTATGCAGATGGGGAACATTCCGTGCTTCTACTCAACCCGCCATCTCCTGAACCTGATCCGCCCGCAGCCAAACCGTAGGGGTGGGAACAGCCCCAAACTTAATCTGCAGGTAGTCACCTTTGATATCCACGACTTCTCCGGGGGTCTCGAAAACGTAGTTGGGAATAAAAGAATCGCTCGCCTGCGCTTCTAAACTACCCTCCAGTTTCTCGCGGATGGCCCGCACCAGGGTGCCTCGCTTAATCGCCATTGCTCCTCCTCAGTTCAGTCGCAGATTAGCCGGTTCGATAGCAGTTGTATCACGCCTGTCGCTGCTGCGAAGAGGAAAGCTGGGATCCAGCCTCTGGCTCGGCTCTGACGGGGATCAACCTGAATTTGGCCTATTTGCGTCTCAGGCTGCGGGCCATATTGCGGAAGGTATCCATGTCCGATCCCCCCTGACGGCGTGGGCTTGCTCCGCTGCTGCTTGAAGCGGAGGATCCCTGCTCAGCAGCAGTTTCAGGAGTTTTGGCTTGCTCTGTGGACAACTTAACTTTGCTGAGGGAAGAGACCTGCTCCACCACCTCCACCTTCTCCTTGCTGCCGAAATCCTGGAAGGTGTGCTTCACGATCCTGGGGGTGCGCATATACTCGATGTTGCCAAGGGTTTTGGCTTCATCTGGGTCGAGAAAAAAAGTATTGTCGTTTTTCGCTTTCTTTGGGGTTGGCTTAGCAACAGTTTCCGGTGAGGACGTGGCCGCAGCTTTGCCGCGCGAGCCGAACAAGCGCTTGAAGATGCCTACCATGGTCGTTTTGCCTGCAATGGGAAGGAAGTTGAGCCGGATCCCTAGGCACTGATATTGGCCACCCGCCCTTGGCAAGGTGAGGGCCAGGCCCGGTCATGAAATAATGTTAAGCCAACTTAGAGCACCCTGCCCTCCGGGGCAGAAGGGTTTCTGGATCCCGCACCTCAGAGGGAGAGAGTTTCAACCTCTGGCAAAGGGTTTGGCCGATGGCAATGTAACTCATCCCCAAAGCATCTCAGGATCAGGAAGTTCAGGGATCCCTGTAGCCGACTGCCATACAACCTTCTGGCCGAGAAATTGGCTTACGCTCGCTCCTCTCTTCTAGAGAGCCAGAGGAGTTTCCTCATACGCTAGATGCGTTGTCTTAGCTAGCAGTGGCTATATGGCTATACAGTGAAGTAAGAAGTCCAAAAACTCACTCCAGGCTCAGATAAGTAAAAACTGCAGTATGAAGCTGTGCCTCCAGATCGGCCTGGTAAGAAAACCTTACTGCTGCACTTTTGAGGTGTAGTGTACTTCAACCCTGAGGGGAGCGCCCAGGTTCAAGGCACTGCCGATGCAACGGGCCAGGATTTGAACGTTAAGCCGCTGATCCAGCGATTCTAAACTGGTTGCAAGCCGACTCTTGCTTGGACCAACTACGGGTGAACGCTGTACGCTCATCTTAACAGACTCCCTATTTTGGTGAGGGCTGAACAACCAACTGACTTTCAGGTGATGTTATTGAGGAATCTCAAAGGAATACCGACCAGCAGCATCCAAGAACCTGCTCTTTGAGATTAGGATGATTTGCCCTTCTTGTGCATCGACAACCCTACGGATTTGTTAGGCAAGACACTCTTGGACTTTAAGGGATCCCACGGAAAAAGAATCTCTACTTTCGAAACTTTGCGAAGCACTTTTGGGTAGAGATGAGGACGACCCGGAAAACTGGCTCTCGGTTCCCTGCGCACGCTCACCAACCGCCAAAACATCCTGCCCCAACTGGCCGGGGATCCAGCCGCATCGGGTTGCCCAGCAGAAGTGTTGCCATAGACCCGCGAGAGAGTTCTGTTGTTTGACGGGTTCGGTCTGCCGCGGCTCCCTGTAAAGGATGGATGTTGCCGCCCCGCAGTTGGGCATTGCTCTATTCTGGGATGAGCCCTCTTATAATAAGCATTGGGAATTCAACTGTCCCTGCTGCCCATCCGCCTGGCTGGGTGCTCTTCGTAACCTGGAAAGGGGCAACCGAGCCGCAAAGTCTGGGATAACTGCTGTTGCGTTTTGAGAGGAATCCATGTCTCTAGTTTTCAACCTGGTGAAGCGTTTGCAGCTCATCCTGCTCAGCCTTGTGGTTGGGGGGGTAGCTGTGGCGCTCTTGTCCAACCCTGCTGCTGCCGAAACCTACATCGTCAAAATGGGATCCGACAAAGCCCAGTTGGTCTACGATCCGCCTTCTCTCACCATCAATCAAGGGGATACCGTCCAATGGGTGAACAACAAGGTCTACCCCCACAACGTCGTCTTTGACAAGGTGCCCGGTGGAGATGCGGCTTTGGCGGCCAAACTCTCCCACAAGGCGCTGCTTACAGCTCCCAAGCAGGTGGTGGAGTCAGCTTTTGTCGATGTTCCTCCAGGTGAGTACACCTACTACTGCACGCCCCACCGTGGGGCCGGAATGGTCGGCAAGATCATCGTGAACGGCTAAATCCACACCCCAAGTGCTGAACTTCTAGGGATCCCACTTTTGGTTTTGCCTTGCTGGACAGGGATCCCTGGCTTTAGCATAAAAGTTAGCCCTCTCAGGAGTGGGAGGGCTTTTTAGCGAATGAATACGCATTCGACCGGCTTGCCCTGTACTGCGCAAGTGTAGTTCTCAAACGGGTTCTCTATGACCACCAGCGTTAAAGGTTACCTGCTCTTGGCCGTTTCCTGCCTCAGCGCCATTGCTGCTGTTGGCTCAATTTTCGAGTTGGCTTCTGGCGAGCCGGATTTTGGCGTCGGCCCCACCAGCATCATCTTGGTTGTCGCTGCTCCATTGGCTGTTTGGCTGTTTCAGGCTGCGGTTGGAGCGGCACGAGCCGGCAATACGGCCGGAAAGGGGAGCAAAAAGAAAAAGTGATGAGAAGATGGTGAGAACCCTAGGCAAATGGATATGGAGTCAGCGGGTTTGCTTCAAGGAGACCTCAGACTCCCTCTCGATTTCAGTCAGTTGGTGAAACTCCGGCAAGAGCTCCCGTTTCTGCACGGCTCCGAGCGCCGATTCCAAGCCGGCGGTAGCTAGGGTACAACTGGAGCCAGAACCATTCAGTACGGTCTCGGTAACCTGTCCGTTTTTGTCGATTCGATATTCCACCTTGATGTATTCAGGCATCGGCACTCCGCTTGTTACCGAACAACAACGGGTTCTTCCCCATTCTAGTTCTTGCTTCCTTTTCCTGGGCTAGATCTGGCTGGGCTCTATGGCTTCTGCTCGTCCCCCCTTCCAGGCTGCCAAAAGGGATCCCGGGATCCGGCGAGACCTCGGCTTGGGTGTGGGGGCATTGGTGTGTGTGGTGCTGATCGGCACCCTCTGGTACCACGGGGTGGAGCAGTGGCCTTGGGTGGAAGCTTTTTACATGACCGTTATCACCCTAACCACCGTGGGCTTCATGGAGGTGGGGCCGCTGGGGGAGCGGGGGCGTTTATTTACGGTGGCCTTGATCCTGATGGGGGTCTTGAGCATTGGGTTCATGGTGAATCGCTTTACAGAGGCCCTCATCCAGGGACATTTTCAGGAAGGGATCCGGCAACGGAAATGGAAGAAACAGATGGAAGCGCTGAACAACCACTACATCATTTGCGGTTTCGGGCGCATTGGCCGGCAGGTGGCCCAAGAGTTTCGAGCAGAAGGGGTGCCATTTTTGGTGATCGATCAGTCTGCTGAGGCGATTCAGGTGGCTCAAGAGCTGGGATATGTGGCTCTCCAGGGGGATAGTACTCTGGATGCCACTTTGCTGGAAGCGCGGGTGCAACAGGCGGAGGGACTGATTGCCGCCCTATCTTCCGATGCCGAGAACCTCTACGTGGTCTTGTCGGCCCGCACCTTGAACCCCCGCATTCGCACCATTGCCCGCGCCAATACGGAGGAGGCTTTGCAAAAACTGCAGCGGGCGGGCGTTGCCCATGCCATTTCTCCCTACATCACGGGCGGAAAACGCATGGCGGCGGCTGCCTTACGCCCCCGGGTTGTGGACTTTGTGGATGGCATCCTTGTCGGTCGGGATCGCACTTTCTACCTGGAGGAGTACGAGCTGGCAGCCCAAGAATGTCCTTATGTCGGGCAAACCCTACGGAAAGCCGATTTGCGCAACCGATCCGGAGCTTTGGTGGTGGCGATTCGACGGGCGGATGGCCAGTTGATCGGTGGCCCCAGCGGAGAAACCCTGTTGCAGCCGGGGGATCTGCTGCTGTGTATGGGCACTGCAGAGCAGTTGCGCCGGCTTGGTCAGCTGCTCTATCCACGCCCGTAGCAGCTTGTTCTGGGTAGCCTGGCTCAAATCCGCCTCAGGATACTGGGGCCGTGAGAGTCGGTGCCGCAGGTTTTCAAAAGTCCGTAGGCCTCGGCCAACTCTTCCGCTTTCTCCGTCACTTCTGGGCTAGGGATCCAAATCTCCGGGTTTTTGTAGGCGTAGTAGACCTCAAGGCCATCTATTCCCAACTCCGCTGCTGCTGGGACAATTTCCTCTGCAGGCAGGCAATAGCGAAAGGGATGGGCCAACACCGCCAAGCCTCCTGCCGCTTGAATGGCCTGGATCGCGTCGGCGGCGGGCAAGCCGGGAACCTGCTCCCCTTGGGCAAAGGGATCCAGGACACCATCGGTGGGATCGAAGCCGTAGCCGAGAATATGCACTTCACAGCCCAACAGGTTGGCTGTGATCTCGATCCCCGGCCACAGGATGGGGTCGTCGGGACGATCCAGGTGGGCGCGGGCTCGCTCGTAGCCCTTCAAGGTGTGGTGATCGGTGATGGCCAGTCCCTTCAGACCGTGCCGGCGTGCTTGCTCCGCCAGATCCACGGGATCCATCTGCCCATCCGAACAACGAGTGTGTAGGTGAAAGTTGTACTGCAAGGGACAAGAACGAGGGCCAACCCCCTGTAGCACCTGCCGCAACTCCCCAGCAGAAGGCACCACGCAGGGATCCCGTTCCAAGCTGACAACCATAGCCACCCTTGGGTTCTGAAGTTTTATTAAGCATGTCCCCCCATTGTAGCCAGGGGCAAGGGTCAGTGCTATGGGTCAAAGACTAGTAAACTACCCGACCCTGACTGCTTCGCAGTACAGGGCGGGCTTTCGGTAGCCCTGCAGTTGGCAAGCCAACCACGAACCTCTAGGCTGGTTTACAGCAGCCCCCAAAAGCGCAATCACATTCGCACCATTCAAATCCGCATCCCCTTCCCATCCACAGTGTCCACACTTAAACTTCTTTCCACTGCGGTAGGATTGCGCAGGGTCGGGATGAATGTGCAAACACCGGTGGCAGGTCTGCGACGTGTAGGCAGGCGGAACAAGAATCAAAGCAACCCCTGCACGCAGAGCCTTGTACTCCAAAAATTGACGGAGTTGATAAAACGCCCAACTGTTGGCCCTGCGCCGTTCGGCTTTGCTGCGCGGCTGTTGATTGACTCTTTCTCGGATCCCTGTCAGGTCTTCCAGGGCGATAGCGCTGTTGGTAGCTTTTGCCCTGGAGACAATAACTTTGGAGATGCGATGATTGACCCACGTTTGAAAGCGTCTCTCCTTGCCAGACAGCCGTTGCAACAGTTGACGGCATCTGCGCCGCGAACTGCGTGTGCCCTTACTGGCTTTGCGTTGGAGTGCCGCCCTCAGCTTGGAGTAGTGGTCGCGGACTCGGTTCAACTGCTGCCCATTCCAATTGTCCCCCTCTGACGTATGGGCGATATCCGTCCTGCCCAAGTCCACCCCGATCACCCTGTCGGTATCTTGTTGCTTGGGCGGGTTTTTCTCTACGCAAATCTGGATGTAGTAGGAGCCGTCCTTCCGCTGGACTAGGGTGGCCGATTTGGGGTTAGAACCAGCCAGCATCCCACGCTGGTAGTTACCAATGGCTAGTTCAAAGCGCTCTCGCCCCTCCACCGTGGTCAGCGACACCGTCCAGTCTTTCTCGCGAAATGAGAAGATACGTGCATCGTAGGTAACGAACCTACGCTTGAACTCTTTAACCGGACGGTTGCGCTGTCTCGCCACTTTGCGAGCGCCTGCCACCCGTCTGCACACCTGTTGAGCCAAGTTACTGGACAAGCCGAACCGAGCTCGAATCTCGTAGTAGCAAAGGGATTGCAACTTGACCGCGTTGACGATCTTCTCCGGCGTGTTCTGGTTGACCCAGTTCAATGCCTGCACAAAGACATCCATCGTCGCGTCCAATTTGGCGGCTTGTGACGGGAACGCCTTGAGCTTACAGGATATTGTCAGGACTTGGCTCATAAGTCCATTGTACTTCATCAAAGCGCATTTCTCCCGGCACTGACCCTACGGGTACAGTGCGGGGCTCCTGCGATTTCTAGCTGAGCTGGGGGCTCAGAAGCCGTGGGCCAATACTTCCTCGGCGGCGCGAGTTCCCGCCCCTGGGGTGAAGTCGCTGTAGCCCACGGTGTGTAAAGCTGACTCCAGAGCAGCCAAGGTCATCAGCACATCGCGGTCGCTGATAAAGCCCAAATGGCCAATGCGGAAGATTTTGCCCTTGAGGTGGTCTTGTCCAGCGGCAAGGGCGATGTCGAAGTGTTTCTTCAAGGTGCTGCGGATGGTGTCAGCGTTGATCCCTTCGGGAGCGAGTACAGCTGTTACCGAAGGACTGGCCGCTGACTCTGGATCAACCAAGAGCTTTAGCCCCAGAGCCTTGACGCCAGCACGGGTGGCCTGGGCCAGCTTGGCATGACGCCGGTAGATGGCTTCCAACCCTTCTGCGCGCATCATGCGCAGGGTAACCTGCAGGGCGTAAAACAGGTTCACCGCCGGTGTAAAGGGAGTGGTGCCTTGGCGCAGGGCCTTTTGCGCCAGCTTAAAGCTCCAGTAGTACTTGGGAAACCTAGAGCGCTCCGTAGCGGCCATGGCCCGCGGGCTGACGGCCACAAATCCCAGCCCTGGTGGGATCATATAGCCCTTCTGGGATCCCGAGGCCACCACATCCAAGCCCCATTCGTCCATTAACACCGGCATTGCCCCCACGCTGGTGACCCCATCCACCAGGACGAGGGCTTCCCCGTGCTCGCGGGCAGCAGCAGCAATGGCTTGGACATCGTTGGCTACGCCGCTGGAAGTCTCCGAGTGGGTGAGGATGACGGCTTTGATGGTTTTTTCCCGGTCGGCAGCCAGCTTTTCTTGGAAGATCTCGACGGGGTAAGGGATCCCCCAGGGGGTTTCCACCCGCTCACACTGAAGGCCAAACTGCTCGGACATTTCCGCCCAGCGCTCCCCAAACTTGCCGTTCACCCCCACCAAAACCCGATCCCCAGGGCTGAGGGTGTTGAGGATCCCGGCTTCCATGGCACCAGTGCCACTGGCGGAAAAGACAAACACATCGGAGGTGGTTTGGTGCAGCCAGCGCAACCCATCGGTGACCTCTTCCAAAATGGCGGTGAACTCTTTGCTGCGGTGCTCGATGGGCCCCCGTGCCATCGCCAGCAGAGCACTCTCGGGAACGGGAGTGGGGCCGGGGATCATCAATATCAGCTTGTCTTTCATGCTTGCCCTGCTTGGGATGCAAGTAAGGTTTAAAAGGTGGCGGCCAGATTCGAACTGGCGCATAGAGGTTTTGCAGACCTCTGCCTTACCACTTGGCTACGCCACCCCATTGCTCAACTGGGCGCAGATATTGTATCCGAAAAGGGGATCCCCCTTCCAGTAACCAAAAGTAGCAGTTCCCAGCTCAGCTAGGCCTCAACCCTTTCTTCCTGCACCTTTAACAGACGGGATCCCAGCAGGCGCTGCAGCCAAGGAGCCAGAAACTTGCGGTTGGCCAACTGCTGCTGGGGATCCTGAGTTTCCAGAGGGAAGGGGGCAAGAGCCCGCAGGGCGGCAGTGGTAACACAGAACATGGCCTTTTGGAAGCTAAGGCAGATTTTCACCCGCAGGTCATCATCCCCGCGAGGCTGGCGGCGGTAGTGCTCTCGCAAGTAGGGGGGCAGGTGGCGCATCATATCCTGCATCAACAGGGTAGGCGGGATCCCAGCGCTGCCTACCGGCAGCGGATCGGCGTAGAGGGCGCCGTAGGCAAAGTCAGCCTGCTCAGCCGGGATCTGGTGGGCCTGGGCGTTGTAGGAAACCGTGCCCATAAAGGGAAAGGAGCGGAAAAACACCGCCTCCACATAAGGGATGGCCGTATCCGGCAGGAAGGTCAGGCCTGCTGAGAGAGGAATGATCTCATAGCGCCGGCCCCAGATGCAGGGAGCGTAGGTGATAGGCTTGTCGGCAGCTGCCACCAACCCCTGCTGGATGTGAGCCACCACGTCGGGAATGGTGAGGTGGGGTTCTGTCTCAAAGCGCTTGGCCAGCGCCAGGAAAATATCGCTCATCACCCGCCAAAACTGGCCCAAGCCGCTGTACATAGCCAGCATGCGCACCTGTTCTAGAGCAAAGTCGGGAAACAAGATCCCCAAGCCCTGCAAGAAGGGATTGAAGCGGATTTTGGCCCGGATGGCTCTCTTGGCCCGCTCGACAAATTCAGGGGTATCCAGGTAGCGGTCTAGCCCCCCTCCCCCATGCCAGAGCATAGCCTTCATGCAGTATTCGGCAAACTCGTAGTTGATGCGGTCATGCCACAGGTAGCGCAGCCATTTGCCCAGGGTAATCTCGCCGTTGAAATACTTAAACGCCGGAAAAAGCTCCAAAAATTGGTGGTCGGCAATAAAGATCAAATTGCGCGAATAGGCATCCAGCACCTCGCCGTAGCTATGCAGGATGCCAATGACCTCTAGGCGATTGGCAGGGGCATCCGGCACAAGGGCTCCCCCTGCCTCTAGGTGCTGGACAATAGGAGCCAGTTGCAGTTGCTCCAGAGGAGATAAGCCGGCCAGAAAGAAGCAGGAAGGAGCAGGAGCAAGAGTGGCAGTCATGGGAGCAAAAGAAACTCCGTCGATCTCATCAAATCACCAAAAGGAAGACAACCCAAACTGAAAGGCAGTGACCAGTCCTGCAACACCAGCTAGGTTAGCCTTGGCCAAGGCCAAGGTGGTGGACTCCACCCAGCGGGTTGCCCAGCTAGGCTGCAGGCCCAGTAACACCACCAGCGTTGCCAAAACAACAGCAGGCAGGCGCTCTTCAGTGGCGTGGCGTTGCATGGCTATGGCCACTTGCGAGAGGCGCCCAAAAAAGACACGGTTCACCATCAGCAGAAAATAGGCCGCCGTCAATCCCGTCCCCACCATGCACAGGAGCGTTTGCAGGGGAAAGACGGCAAAGCTGCCCCGAAAGAGGGTGAACTCAGCTATAAAGCCCACCATGCCCGGTGTGCCGCCACTGGCCATCACCCCTAGCACCATCAAGCTGCCAATAAGCGGTAAGCCCCGCTCCGGGTTGAGCAATCCCCGCAGCAGCTTGAGATCCCGTGTGCCGGTGTTGGCATAGACGGCTCCCACCAGAAGAAACAGCAGCGAGGAGATGAGGCCATGGCTGACCATCTGAAAGATGGATCCCACCAGGGAGAGGGGAGTGGCTGCTGCTACAGCCAAGAGGATGTAGCCCATGTGGGCAATGGAGCTGTAGGCCACCAGCTTTTTCATATCCTGCTGCACCAAGGCGTTCAGGGATCCATAGAGCACGTTAACCACCGCCCAACCGGCCAGCCAAGGCCCGGCTTGATCCCAAGCATCCGGTAAGAGCTGCAGGCCAAAGCGCACCAGGCCGTAGGTGCCCAACTTCAAAAGCAAACCCGCCAGCAACACGGAAATGGGGGTGGAAGCCTCCACATGGGCATCCGGCAACCAGGTGTGGAAGGGCACCAAGGGGATCTTGATGGCCAGCCCCAGCAGAATGGGAATAAGCAACAGGGTTTGTTGCACCAGGGGCAAGGGGTGAGCCTGCAGGACGGTATAGGTAAAGCTGTGGGCATCGCTCAGCCAACTGAGGCCGAAAAAGCCAATCAAGAGGAGGATCCCCGACAGAGCGGTGTAAATCAAGAACTTGGTGGCGGCATAGGTGCGGCGCGGCCCTCCCCAGATGGCGATGAGCAAATACAGGGGGATCAGCTCGACTTCGTAGAACAGGAAAAACAGCAGCAAATTCTGAGCCAAAAAAGCTCCGGCCACCGCTGCCGCCAGCATGAGCACCAAGCTGTAGTAGAGGCGGGGCCGCTCCACCTGGCCGCTGGCCCAAATAGCCATCAACACCAGTAGCCCGGTCATCACCACCAAAGGCAGAGAGATCCCATCCACTCCCACCTCATAAACCAAGCCCAACTGGGGGATCCAGGCCATCCTTTCCGCCAATTGCAGGGATCCAAGGTGGGGGTCAAAGATCAGCAACAGCCCCGCGCTCAGGCCAAACAAAACCCACCCAAACCCCAAGGCCAAAGCCCGGTGCAAGCCCTTCCCCGCCTGCTCGGGAATCAACCCAATCAAGATGCTCCCCAACAACGGGATCCCAATCAAAAGGCTCAACATGGCTCTCTCCCATCAATAGGCCAACCCCAAATGGGGCGAACGCAGTAGCCAAGCTGTAACCAACACCACCCCCATGACAATCACCAGCACATAGAGTTGCATCCGCCCCGACAGGGTGTACTTGAGGGCTTCGCCGCTGAAGAAAAAGGCCAGGCTCACCCCGTTCACCAAGCCGTCCACTCCGTTGCGATCCAGCCACTCCAATCCGCGGGAGAGGGCGCTGACCGGTTGCACCACCAGGGCTTGGTAGAGGTGCCCCGTGTAAAAGTCGTGGGCCAGCAGATCCTGCAACTCCGGCCAGGGCAGGTGCACCCTCCGTTGGCCTCCCCAGTACAGCCAGCCGCCAATGGCTGCCCCCACCAGCCCAGCAGCCGTCAGCAGGGCTGCCATCCACCTCAGCTCCGGGCTCCAGTCGGGATAGAGTCTCCACCGCCCAAACAGCCAGGGCATGAGCAAGGTTTGCACCGTCAGGATGCCCATGGGCAGAGCCATCAGCCAGCCCACCTCAGGGGCCCGGCGGGTTTTGGGTTGAGGGGATCCCAAAAAGACCAGGCCAAATACCCGCGCCAGGTTGAGAGCCGTCAGCCCATTCACCAGCAGCAGCACCCCCACCAGGGCCGGCTGCACCCCGCTGTAGACCAGCGCCAGGCGGGCCAGCGTCCAAAAGCACCCCAGCGGCAGCAGGGCCACCATCCCCAGGGATCCCACGGCAAAAGCGGCCACCGTGGCCGGCATGCGGCTGCGCAGGCCCCCCAGCTCTGTCAAATCTTGGGTAGAGGTGGTGTAGATGAGGGATCCCACCCCCATAAACAGCAACGCCTTAGCCAGGCCGTGCATCAGCAGCAACTCCAGGGCCAGCTCCGGCTGCTGCATTCCCACTGCCACAAACACCAACCCCAAGTAGGCACTCGTGGAGTAGGAGAAGGTGCGTTTGATATCGATTTGCGCCAAGGCCACCAGGGATCCGCCCAGGGCTGTGATCGTGCCGATGGCCACCAAGACCCCATTCGTAATCGGCGACAGGGCCAAGAGCGGCTGCAGCTTAATCAGCACAAAAGCCCCGCAGGCCACCACTGCCGAATTGCGCAAAATCGAAGCCGGGTTGGGCGCTTCCATCGCCTCATCCAGCCACAGGTGCAGCGGAAACTGGGCGCATTTCCCCAAAGGCCCTGCAATCAAAGCCAACCCCATCAAAGCCGCCCAAGCCGGATCCAAGCTGGCCGTAGCCGCCCAGTCCCGCAGGTCGGAAAACGTCAAGGCCCCAGAAAAGTTGGAAACCGCCACCACCCCCATCAGCAGCAACAGATCCCCTACCCGCTTGGTTAAAAACGCATCCCGCGCCGCCGTCACCACCAGAGGCTGGGCGTACCAAAAGCCCACCAGCAAATAGGTGGAAAGGGTGAGCATCTCCAGCAGGGCATAGCTGAAAAACAGCGAGTCACTGAGGGCGATCCCTGTCATTCCCCCCTCGAAAAAGCCCATCAGGGCGGCAAAGCGACCCAGGCCCCAGTCCCTATCCAAATACCCCAGCGCATAGATCTGGGCCAGCAAGCTCAAACCGCTGATCCAGACGACGGCCCCCATTGTCAGGGGCGAGATCTCCAAAGACAGGGTCAAATCCAGATCGGCCACCCGAAACCAGGGGTAGTTCAGGATCTGGGGATCCCGACCCCAAACCTGCCGCAACAGCCAAAGGCCATGGGCAAAGGCGGCAAAAGTCAGAAGGATGTTGAGGTAAGCTGCCGGACGCGGGCCACTGCGCTTGACCCACCCCGTTGCCCAGGGAATGGCCAAAGCTGTTCCCGCCCACCCATAGCAAGGGATCCACCAACTGCTCTCCAACCCCAAAAGGTTTGACATCATTAAATGCTAAATACGGAAAACTGGATCCAATGGAAATCAGTCAGGCTTTTGAATCGCTCGTTCTCTATTTCACGATATACCTGGCTCGAACGGTTCCAAAGTCGGGCCGGCTGGCCGGAGCCAATCTCGAAGTTGAGCGGCAATGCGCCGGGCAGCTCCTGGGGATCCCATGCGGCGGCGTCCATGGGCCTGCAACTCAGCCGCGTAGTTGGGATCGGCGGCCAGGCGTTCCAGAATCCGGCCAACCACGGCGGGAGCCTGCTCCACTGAGGTCAGGTGGACGGCGGATCCCAAAAGACGGGTCTGTGCTTCGGCAAAGCGCGGGGTAAACTGCGGTCCCTCTCCCGGCAGGGTCACCACCGGTTTTCCCAGGCCCACACATTGCTCGGTAGCCGTTCCCGCCATGGCCAGCACCACTGTTGCTCGTTGGGCACAGGCCCCGAAGTCCCCCCAAACCAGAAGCACATCGCTGCGCTGAGATGGGATCCAAGCCTGAAGCGGGTCTCGCTCCAGGTTGGGGCTGAGGGCAGCATAGACTTGCAGCTCCTTTGGGAGCCGCTCCACCACCTGCATCATCAGAGCCCAGTTGCGATAGGCTTCCGGCGGACGGGATCCGGGCAAGAGCAGCAAGGCCGGTCGGTGGGGATCCAAAGGCAATGTCCCGCGTGGCTCTAGGCCATCCATCATCGGGTTGCCCAGGTAAAAGGCCCTTAGGCCCCGTTTTTGCAAAGCTGTAGCCGTCAGCTCATCCCGCAAAAAAGAACCCAGGCAGCGTCGGTGGGCCATCAGCCAGCGCTCCCAGGGCAGGTAATCGGAAATCGGCTGCCCAAAAGGGATCCAGGGGTGTCGGTAGGGACCCCCTTCATCCCGCCAGTAATAGTCCGACTTGGCCGTGCCCACAAAGACGTAGGGGATCCCACTCCACCACGCCATCAGCAAGGGCACAATATCCCCCACGGCCAGCACCAGGTTCCTCTGGGCTGCTGCCCGCCGAACCAACGCCAATTGCCGCCCCGTCAGCCCCAGCAAACCGGCCCGCAAATCCCGCCACAACTGCCGCCAATCCTGATAAATAAACCCCCCCGACGGCATCACCTGGGCAATGGGCAGCAGGGGGATCCCTTGGCGTTGGTAGGCTGTCCCTTCTCCCACAATCGGCAAGGCTTGCACCGGGATCCCCAGTTGGACTAGGGCAACAGCAAGGCGACTGCCCACCTCATCTTCCCCGTGTCCATTGCTCAGACACAGCACCTGCGGTGGGTTTGTCGGATTCCATTGGGTTTCCACAGCTTGCCGTAGGCGCAATCTGGGCTGAATCAAGAGGGATCCCCCAGCTCACCAGAAATCTCCTCATAGAATAGAGCCAATCCAAGAGGGGAACCCGGGAGATGATCCGAAATGAGCGACAACGAGCCGAGCTTATTGCAGCGGTAGAAGCCCTTCAGCTGGAAGGCCCCTACTTTATAGAAGAGCGCCTCGCCCGCCATCGCGGCCCTTTCTTGCGGGCAGTGAAAGATGTGCCTGTAGGGGGAACTTGGTGGGAGATCCGCTACTTTCCCGCCTGCGAGCGCTATGCTTGGGCCTACTTGCCGGAAGGGGCCGGCCCACGGGCCTTCGCCTGGGGACACACGCCGCAGCAAGCCTTTCTTAACGCCTTATGGCATCACCCTCTTTCTCCTCAGGGCCAAGGACAGCCTCAGGGAAACCATTCCGATTTACAGTGAGTTGACTACTCTCCACCCTACTGACTTGCTTCCGGCTAAGGGTAGGACGGGGCTTTAGGCGCATTTTTTTGGTAAAAATTAAGCAACTCTCTTCCCACGTATAGGGAACATGAAACCCCAGGCCGTCGCCCGTATTCTGGATGCCAACCTCGATCGAGCTCGTGAAGGACTACGGGTATTGGAAGAATGGTTTCGTTTCGGCCTGGAAGAGGGAGAGCTCTCTGCCGAATGCAAGGCCATGCGCCAAGCCCTAGCCCGCTGGCACAGCGATCCCCTGCGTTTGGCCCGCGATACCCCCGCCGATCCAGGCACCCAGATCTCCCACCCCCAAGAGGAGCAACGGCGGGATCTCCGCCACCTCTTGCAAGCCAATTGCAGCCGTGTGCAAGAAGCCCTGCGGGTGTTAGAAGAATACGGCAAGTTGGCCGAATCCCACCACTGGGTGGCCCCTGGCCTGGCCAAGCTGGCCAAAGACATGCGCTATCGGCTCTACGTCTTGGAAAGTGAACTGCTGGGCGGATCCCTGCGGCAGCGTCTCCTGGCAGCCCATCTTTATTTGGTGACCAGCCCTGTGCCCCACTGGCTAGAGGTGGTGGAAAAATCCCTGCGGGGCGGGGTGACCCTGGTGCAATATCGCCGCAAAAACCTCCCCGACGGCGAGATGCTGCGGGATCTCAAGCAGTTGCGGCAGCTGTGCAACCGCTACCAGGCGCTGATGATCGTCAACGACCGCGTGGATTTGGCTCTGCTCAGCCAGGCAGATGGGGTACACCTGGGCCAGACGGATCTGCCGGTGGCTGAAGCCCGACAACTGCTGGGATCCCAGCGGCTCATTGGCCTGTCCACCACCAACGCCGAAGAGCTGGCCCAAGCCCTGAACAGCGACGTGGACTACATCGGCGTCGGCCCCGTTTACCCCACCCCCACCAAAGTGGAGAAACCCCCTGCCGGCCTGGAGTACGTGCGCCTGGCTGCCGAGAAAGCCCACCTGCCCTGGTTTGCCATCGGCGGCATCGATCCCCACAACCTGCCCGAGGTGCGTCGAGCTGGGGCCACCCGTGTAGCCGTGGTGCGTGCTTTGATGGAAGCTGCCGATCCCACCCAGACAGCCCGCACCATGCTGGCCGAACTGCAAGGGATCCCTGCCCTATCCTAAAGATCAACCGTGAAGCTCAACCGTGAGCATTTTGCTGCTTATTGGCTGTTCCAATCCAAATGGTTTCTGAACAAGTGAGAGGAAGATGAAGTAAGGATGTTCTAAACTCCAGAGGCGATGACAGAAGCCGCAAGAAAAACAAATCCAGACAGCAGGGATCCTGCCCTGGTCGAGATCCCGGCGGAGCTGCAAGCAGGGCTGGTGACAGAGCTGGATTTGATGATCCGGGCCCGCTACCCCCTGGTTTACTTGGTCTCTCCAGAAGAAGAGCCTGCCGATGCCGTGCTAACCCAAGTAGCCAGACGGACAGACCCACCGCGGCAATTGTTGTTCTGGGACTTGGTGCGGGGCTGGCAAGATACAGGCGAGGATCGGGGCTCCATCATGGCAGCTCTGGGGCGGGTGTGGCGCTCTGCCCCCAACGAGGACACTCTCTTTGTGCTGCGGGATCTGCACTTTGTGTTGCGCAACGCCACCAGCGACAAAAACGCTCCCATCATCCGGGAGCTGAAAAACCTCAGCCGCGAGCTCAAGCGCACCCGCAAGATGCTGATCCTGCTCAGCCACACCCTGGAAGTGCCCAGCGACCTGACGGAGGAGATCACCGTCGTCGATATTCCCCTGCCCAACAGCGAAGAGATCAGCCGCCTCATCCAGCTCTATGTGGCTCCAGATAAGCTCAAGCTTACCCCTCTAGCCCGCGAGCAACTGGTCAAAGCCTGTCAAGGGCTGAGCCGAGAACGTATTCGCCGCGTTTTGGCCCGCGCTTTGGCCGCCAAGCAGGAGGTCAACGAAGCCGATATCGACCTGGTGCTGGAGGAGAAAAAGCAGGCCATCCGCCAAACCGGCATCCTGGAGTTTTTCACCGCCCGCGAGACCCTCAAAAGTGTGGGGGGCCTGGATAACCTCAAGGCCTGGGTGCGAGTGCGGCAAGAAGCCTTTACCGAAGAGGCGCGTCGCTATGGCCTGCCCAACCCCAAGGGCGTGCTGCTGGTCGGGATCCAGGGCACCGGCAAATCCCTCTCCGCCAAGACCATCGCCAATGAGTGGCGGTTGCCCCTGCTGAGGTTGGATGCTGGGCGTCTGTTTGCCGGCATCGTTGGCGAGTCGGAAAGCCGGGTGCGGCAGATGATCCAACTGGCAGAGGCGATGGCCCCCTGCGTGCTTTGGATCGACGAGATCGACAAAGCCTTTGGCAACATCACCAGCAGTGCCGATGGAGATTCTGGTACCAGCCGCCGGGTGTTTGGCAGCCTGATTACCTGGATGCAGGAGAAGACCAGCCCCGTTTTCATTGTGGCCACTGCCAACAACGTGCCGCTGCTGCCGCCAGAGCTGTTGCGCAAGGGCCGCTTTGACGAGATTTTCTTCTTGAACCTGCCCACCCACGCTGAGCGCAAAGAGATCTTCCGGGTGCATTTGCAGCGGTTGCGCCCCAGCCGCCTGCGGGAGTTCGACCTGGAAGCCTTGGCAGCCACAGCTCAGGACTTCAGCGGGGCCGAGATCGAGCAAGCCATCGTAGATGCCATGTACAACGCCTTTGGGGGCAGTGGCAGCAGCACTCGGCGGGACTTTACCCAAGAGGATATCCTGCAGGCCATCCGCGAAACCGTGCCTTTGGCCTCGATTGCCCGCGACCAAATCGAGAGTCTTAAGTGCTGGGCTGCTCAAGCGGGCGCGAGAACGGCCTCTCAAGATGCCCAGGTGCTGCAGGAGATGAAGCAGTGTTTTGCCTCTTCTTGAGATTCAGAATGGGTGAAATCCACCTCCCAGCCCAAATAAGGCGGCTAGTATGCCAATACCCACAGCAACTCCAGCCGCTATCTTCAAGTTTTCTTCTAGGCTTTTAGCATCTGCCTTTTCCTTCATTGCAGTTAGCAAAAATAGCTGATCCTCCCCACTCAGCCCACTTATAAAATGGGGATATAGATTCGATAGGGACAGCTTTAAAATGATCGATCTTAATTCTACAGTGAAGCTCAAGCTGGGAAAGCTTCGAGTTCCTATCTTTCTCTATCTGGGCTATTACTGATTTTGCCTCTTCCTGTAGCTTCTTAGCGCTCTCAACTTGCGACTTGCTATATCCTTTATCAAAAATGGCCATAAAAAGACTAATAACTGAGATTAGAAAGAGCACAAGCCCGATTGAGCTACTTAAGGCACCAATGAACAAGCTCAGGACTAAAAGCGAGAGGGCACCCAGTATAGTGTCACTTTTGGTGGCAAAGGTATGATCAATTTTAGCTTCCTCTTGTTTTATTTTTTTATTCCGATAGAGATCAAGTTTCTCCTTAACTCAGACTTAACTTGCTCTACTCTTTGGTTATAGTTGGCCTCGATGTTTTTCTTACGACGTTCTATCTCTTCTGCAGCTTCCTTTATCTTGTCGAAGTCAAAGGGCCAAGGGTTGCCGTCTTGGGTGCTGTAACCGCGTTCTGCTTTTAAGTCTTGGTCATACCCGCTCCCTTTTGTGGGCGAAGTCTGGGAAAGTCTTTGGGAGTCATAGGCTTTTCGCTTCACAGGATCACTCAGGACCGAGTATGCTTCCTGAATAGACTTAAACTTTTCCTCAATGTACTGCCGCGCTTTAACAGGCGTATCTGGGTGAAGTTTATCGGGATGGTATTCTTTGGCAAGCCGCCTATAGCTCTCTTTAATTTCTTCTAGAGTTGCATTGGGCTGTAATTCCAGCTCGCGGTAAAGGTCTTTCATGGGAGGATCCGGCGCAGGGGGCCTTGTGCCGGCTACTTTGATGCGGGGATCCTATTCCCTGAGGGGAAGCCTTGCAAAGTGCTACTCAATACCTAGACTCTTTTTTAAGCCTATTTTAGGGATCGGACAGCTCCAGCCAAGCAGCCCTTGGCTCCTCCCTCAGTAGATGCTTTTTCAAGGCCCAACGTCCAGAAAGGCGGGGTTATGAGCAAGCTGCTGCGGCTTGCCGCGCCAAGACCCACTCCACCAGGGTGCGCACCCCATAACCGGTGGCCCCTTTGTTGTTGTAGCCTGCATCCTTCTCTGTCCAAACGGGGCCTGCTATATCCAGGTGGGCCCAAGGGGTTTTCTCCACAAACTGCTTCAGGAACAGGGCAGCGGTGATGGATCCCCCTGAGCGGGGACCAGTGTTTTTCATGTCGGCCACAATGGAGCTGAGACCCTCGAAGTAGCCTTCCTCCAGCGGCAGGCGCCAGATTTTTTCGCCGGAAAGGTTGGCAGCTTGCTGTAGCTCCTGGGCCAGCGTCTCATCTGGGGTGAACAAGCCGGCAATTTCTTCCCCCAGAGCAATCACACAAGCACCGGTCAGGGTAGCCAGATCGAGGATGGCATCAACGCCCAGCTTTTCCGCAAACACCAGGGCATCTGCCAAGGTGAGGCGGCCTTCTGCATCGGTGTTGTTGACCTCAATGGTCTTCTGGTTAGAAGCGGTGAGGATATCCCCTGGGTGGATGGCATGGCCGCTGATCATGTTTTCCGTGGCAGCGACGATGAAGTGCAGCTCCACTTGCGGCTTGAGGGCGGCTAGGGCCCGTGCAGCTCCCAAAACTGCCGCTGCTCCCCCCATGTCGGTTTTCATCATGGCGATGCTGCGGGAGTCGGTTTTGATGTTCAGCCCACCGGAATCAAAGGTCAGCCCCTTGCCCACCAGGGCCAATTTGGTAACAGGATCCCCTTGTGGCGGCTTGTAGGTGAGGTGAATGAACTGGGGCGGCAGATCAGAGGCTTTGGCCACACCCAAAAAAGCCCCCATCCCCAGAGCTTCGCATTCTTCCTGTCCCAAAATCTCCACCTCTAGGCCATATTCCTGGGCCAGTTGGCGGGCGGTATCGGCCAGGGCAAGAGGAGTCACAATGTTGGCGGGGGCAGCCACCAATTCCCGAGCCAAGATGGTTCCTGCCGCCATCTCAATGGCCCGCCGCAGCGCGGCCTCGTAGTCAGAACGGGCCTGGGCCAACCCCGGCACCAAAAGGGTTACTTCCTGCACAGAAAAGCTGTTTTCCTCTTCCCCTTTGGCTGAAGATTTGAACCGATTGTCCCGGTGCGCCACCAGTAGGCAGGCTTCGGCCACCGCCTGAACCCCACGCACCCGATCCAACCCCGTCTCCGGCAAAGACAGCATCACCTGCTTGGCTTTTAGGCTGTGAGCCTGGCGCAGGCCGTTGGCTGTGGCCCGTCGTAGGGCTTCTAGCGTTAGGGCGGCGGGATCCCCTAGCCCCACCAACACCAGTTTGCGGATCTCTCCTGTCAGGCGCAGGGCAACACTGCTATTCGGCTTCCCCTGAAACCCCTGCTCCTGAACGGTTTCCGCCACCAGCCCCGACCACGCCTTTTCATCCCAAGAGGCGATCTCAGGGGGCAGAGGAAAGCGGCCATTCCCGCCGGAAGCGGCAAAGCAATAAACCAGGGCACATTCCCCTTGAGTGAGTGGCGGCTCGCTGAGATGAAGCTGCATGAGAAACCCTTGACCAAGCTGTTGACAGCAGATCCTCAGTTTATCTAATTTTGCCGGCTCTTAGGGCAAGGGATCCCCCCTCTAGTGGGCGGGCCGGAAGATCCCGAAGCAGGAAGTGTAGCCGTGTAAAAAGGTGGATCCCCCAACGGGGCCGATCTCACCATTGCAAAAGAACCCCCCCAAGGGCAGCTCTCCAAGCAATTCCCGAAACCGTTGCGAGTCAAAATCGGGAGTGCCGTACAGGCCCTTGCCTCGCCCCAAACAGGAGAACATCAACGCCCCACAAGGCTCCGGCCTCGGTTGAGAGGGGCTTTGCCTCAAGTTGCGCTCGGCACAATAGCGGCTGAGGGCCCAACGCAGATCTTCTGCCGAAGTCTGGGCATCCCGCAGATGAAATTGCACCGTCTGGCCAGGGCGCACCTGATCCCCGATGGCCAGCGCCCCCACGCGCGGATCAACGCCCAAGATTACGCGAATGAGGAAATCTCCCGGCGTCGGCTCCGACTTGAACTCATCCATCAGCAGGCCGATGAAGAGAGAGTGGCGGGCCAATCGCTGATCCACGGGACTGAGCCGCTCTGCCAAGTCCTGCAAAACCGCTAGAGGAGGGCGACCCTCCAAGCCAAGAATCACATTCCCCTCTGCTTCCGTCACCCGCAAGGGATCCCCAATGGGGCGACACCCCTGGGCCACCACTGCATCCAGCACCACATTGCCGTAGAGCGCCAACCCCACTGTGCCCTCTCGATACAGCTCCCGCCGAGGTGTGAGGGTACGCGCATCCAGCAAAAACAGAGCATTGCCCCGAGGGCCGCGGCCCCCACTGGCCAATCCCCCCACTTTGACGGATCCCGGATAGGCGAAATCCAACCCCTGCAGCAACTCTGAGATGCCAGAGGAAAATCCATCGGCCAAGAGCAGAAAATGAGGCTTGCTCTGCGGCGAAACCCCAACACAATCGATCCAAGCAGAAGGAGCCGCATCCAAGTCCGGCAATTGGTTCCCCCGCAGATGAAAAGGATGCAGCACCACCTCCGGCATGACTGCCAAAGACAAGGAGAGAGCCGGGCCATCCTCAATTTCATGCCCCCCACCCACAATGCCACCGCCGGAGCAGCCGATCAAAACGTCCACCTCCAGCAGCTCCGACAGCAACGGCAACACCCGGATGTATTCGCTGGCAAAGGCCGCCGACACAAACAAAACCCCCAAGTTGGGCCGCAGCGGCTGAGAGGGGACATACCCCGTCAGCAGCCCCGGCAACCCACCGGATCCCACCGTCTGCACCTGCCGACTCAGGACACTTTTCAGCTGGGCCGCCTGAAGCTTGGCCTTGGCTTCCTCCACCACCTGCCGCAGAGCCGCTTCTAGGGAAGGGAGCTGGGAGAGCGCGTTCACCCACTGCATCGGCGTGTTCCTACGGTCTGGAGTTTGCTGTCTTTAGGGTAGCTGTCTTTAGGCTAGCAATTTATGGCCAGGCTGGCTGTTCTGTGTAGTCTCGCTTTGGGACAGGATCAGGGCAGATAGGGCCGGGGATCCACAGGCGCGCCCCCGCCGGGGCGGACTTCAAAGTGCAGATGCGGCCCTGTGCTCCAGCCAGTGCTGCCGCGGCTCATGATTGTCTGCCCCTGCTGCACGTACTGGCCTGTGGAAACGTAAATCTGATGGCCGTGGGCATAGCGAGTAACAATTCCGTTGGGATGGCGAATGTCCACTCGATTGCCGTAGCCATCCCCAGCATTCCCCGCGAAGAACACCACTCCCTCCTGAACGGCTACAATGGGGGATCCCACGGGGCCAGGAATATCTACCCCTGCATGAAGGCGACCGCGACGGTAGCCAAAGCCAGAGGTGATTTGCCCGGAGACCGGCCAGACAAACCCACTGCTGCGAACCTGGGGAGGGGCTGGAGGGGGCGCTGGCGGAGCCTGTCGGGCGGGAGCTGGGGTGGGCTGCGTACCCGGCGCCGGAATCGTAAGGCGTTGGCCAATGCGCAGCCAGTGGGGATTGCGCAAGTTGTTGGCTTGAATAATGGATCGCTGAGTTACCCCATAGCGGGCGGCGATCCGTTCGATGGTGTCACCGGCTCCAACTGTGTGGGTCAGGGATCCACCGGCCAAGAGGGCCTGCCGTTCTTGTTCCATTTGCTGGGCCCGGCGTTGCTGCTCCGCCTGTAATCGAGCTTGGGCTTCGGCTTGGCGTTGGGCTTCCTCCTCTTGCTGGCGGCGCTCTTCCTCTTCGCGAGCTTTCTGGGCAGCGATCATCTCCTTCTGACGCTGGATCAACTCGCCCACATCGCCGGGGATGAGCAGGCGTTGGCCAATGCGCAGATATTCCGGGCGATCCAGAGGAGTCGCTTCGATAATCCGCTGCTGGGGAACTCGGTAGCGGTTGGCAATGTCCTCCAGTGTGTCTCCCTGCTTGACGGTGTAGATCAATCCCGGCTGGCTGGGGATGAGGAGAACTTGCCCCGGCTTCAGCTCAGTACTGGCCTGAATACCATTGGAGACGGTGATGGCAGCCGCGTCGAGCTGATACATCTGGGTCAGTTGCCAGAGGGTTTCCCCCGGCTGAATTTCATGCTCCAGAATGCCTCTGGGCCCTTCTCCTGTCGGGATTCGCCCTTCTGCGAAGGCTTGGCGCAGCTGCTCCTTTTTCCGCTCGTAGTTTTGCTGCAGAGCGCCAGATAGCGTATGCACAGAGGGTGGGATCGGCTCTACCGCCGGAGACAGGGGGCGATTCAACTGTCGCTGCTGTAGGGTAGCGACTCCGGCCAAGCCCAGCATCAGCAAAAGACCAGTGGCCCAAGCCGGATATCCCCGACGCGCAGGAGCAGAATCCCCCGGCTCTGGATGGGCTGTCTCAGGCTCGGTTGGGCACCTGGGGGTGGCCGGCAGCTGCTCTTCCCCAGCTTCTGCGCAGGGATCCGCCTCCAGCTTCAGAAGCCATACCAGGCCCGTTAAGCTGAGAGAGAGGGCCAAACCAACCCATCTTGGCTTCGACCGCCCAGAGAGAGGGGCTGGAGCCCACTCCAGAAGATAGGCTTCCTCGGCAGATGAATCCGGAGAAGTCCAGGACTGTTCTGAAGGGATCCCCTTTAGGGGTGGGGGGGAAAGGGTGCTCACGGCAGCACCGCGGAAATCCAGCTCCCCGTTTTGGGGATTGGGGAAAGTGGGTTTTAAAGGCATCCTCACACCAACAGGCTGACACTAGAGTGCAAGAGAAGAAGATGTCAAAATGAGGGGCATAAGCCCCTTGGCACCGAGCACCCCAGGGGTGACTCAAGCCGGGGTGGAGCTCGCTAATGAACAGGCTGGCTCGCACTCAGGTTAGAGTACCGTAGTTAACAAATCTAGACAAGTCTTGGCAGGTAATTTCAGCCACAATGCTTGCCTCACAATGGTTCCAGCCCTTGGCTCGTTGAGATTTTGTCGAGCCTCATCCGATTCAAGACAAAGTGCGCCATCGTCTTTTTTTGGAAGACAAAGCCTGTTTTGCTGTAGCTGAAACTACAAACTAGGGATACCCATGGATTTGGTTGTCTATAACACATTGACTCGCCGCAAGGAAGTGTTTCAGCCGCTGGCAGCAGGTGGATCTCAATCCGTTTCTGTCGGCAATTCCCAGGGATCTGCAGCTCCAGTTGCGGAGGAGAAGCCCCTGGTGCGGATGTATGTCTGTGGTGTAACGGTTTACGACCTCTGCCACCTCGGCCATGCGCGTACCTACGTGGTTTGGGACATGGTGCGTCGCTACTTGGAGTGGCGCGGCTACCGAGTGAAGTATGTGCAGAATTTTACCGATGTGGACGACAAGATCCTCAAGCGGGCGTTGGAACGTGGCGAATCCATGCAAGCGGTGGCGGAGCGCTTCATCGCCGAATATTTCCAGGACATGGATCGCCTGAACATCAAGCGGGCCGATCTCTACCCGAGGGCAACGCAATCGCTGCAAGCCATGTTCCAGTTGATCCAATCTCTGGAACTCAAAGGCTTTGCCTACCGGGTACGGGATCCGATTCGACACCAGACCGACCAGTCTTCCCTCCTGCAAGCGGGACACCAGCCAGAGACCCCCGCCTCTGTTCAGTACTCTGTTTACTACTCTGTCCGCAAGTTCCCGGATTACGGCCAGCTATCCGGTCGAAAACTGGAGGAGATGGAGGCGGGAGCCAGTGGCCGGGTAGGAGAAGAAGGAGCCGACAAACAGGATCCCTTCGACTTTGCCCTTTGGAAAGCGGCCCCCCCTTCTGAGCCGGGGTTTGCCTCCCCTTGGGGTTGGGGACGACCGGGCTGGCACATCGAATGTTCCGCCATGGTGCGGGAGACCCTGGGAGATCACATCGACATTCACGCCGGCGGGGCAGATTTGATTTTCCCCCACCACGAAAATGAGCTGGCCCAATCGGAGCCAATCACCGGCAAGCCGATGGCCAAGTACTGGATGCACAACGGTTTTCTCAACATCAACGGCGAGAAAATGTCCAAATCTTTGGGCAACTTCACCACCCTGCGACAGGCCCTCGCCGTCTATCACCCCATGGCCTTGCGGCTGTTTCTGTTGCAGACCCACTACCGTAGCCCCATAGATCTCACCGAGGCAGCCATGCAGGCGGCTAGCCGTGGCTGGGAAACCCTCCAGAAAGGGATCCACTGTGCCCAGCACTTCTGCAAAGAAGAAAAGGGATCCCCTGATGCTGAGGCCATGCAAGCCTTTCAAGCTGCTATGGACAATGATTTTGGCACCCCTGAAGCGCTGGCTATCGCCTTTGAATTGGCCAAAGAACTCACCTGCGAACACAACCTGTTCACCCATCAAGGCCAAACCCATCTGGAGCCCCAGGCCCTCAAACAAAAAAGCGCTGCCTTGCTGGAGATTTTGGCTACTTTGGGATTCTGTTGGCCCTCATTCTCTGAATTCGAGGGATCCAAAGAAGCAGCTACAAATGGGGAACTTAACTTTAAAAAAATCGAGGAGCTGATCGCGCAGCGCTCGGCAGCCCGTAAGGCGAAAAACTTTTCAGAGGCAGATCGCATTCGGGATCAGTTGAAAGCCTTCGGCATCACCCTCATCGATCAAAAAGATGGCACCACCCGTTGGCTGCGAGAATAGGGGTTGAGGAGCATGCCTCTAACCCCCAAAACCCTGAACTTTGCTGAATTTACTGAGCTTTAGGCGGTTTGGCAAAAGTCATTGAGAGGGATATAGTAGACCAAGTTTCCCCCTGATCCTTGAGTCCACCGCAACGGTTGCCGGGAAGTGAAGGGGGAAAGCGCTCGGGGGGTATTCCTCAGGGCTTTGCGGGATACCGCCTTCCTGCTCAGAGATAGGCAGGATGCGATCGCTTCTTTCCTGAACCATGTTCAGGAGAGTTCAGCGTGAATGTATCAGCATTCCTCGGGCTCATTCAAAATGGATATGGCTGTAACCTAGGGGCTCAGAGGGGCAAAGTGCTTCTCCCTTCGTTTGGGTTGCTGGAAAAGTTCGGCTAGAGTCAGATCAGTGACTGTGTCAACGTCTCGGCGGATCCCCATGCTCTCTCTGGCTGCAACTGAACCGCATCTGAGTCCCATCGATCTGGATCGCCTGCTTACCCCTGAGATTCAGCGGCCAGCCCGCTACTTGGGCAAAGAGTTTGGCGCCGTCCACCGTCCTTGGGATTCGGCACGGGTGCGTTGGGTGCTGAGCTATCCAGAGTTGTACGAGGTGGGAGCTTCCAACCTAGGCCACCTCATCCTTTACAACATCCTCAACGCCCAGCCGGATCAACTGTGTGACCGCACCTACTTGCCAGGCCCGGATCTGGCGGCCCGCCTGCGGCAGTTGGGGATCCCCCTCTTTGCCGTGGAATCCCGCCGTCCTCTGCGCGCTTTCCATATCATTGGCTTCAGCCTGGCTTACGAGCTGGGGGGCACCAACATCCTGGAGATACTGGATCTGGCCGGGATCCCGCTCAAGTGGTGGGAGCGGCAGCCCTTTACCCCGGAAGAGTGCCCTCTGATCTTTGCCGGCGGGCCAACCGCCACCTCCAACCCGGAGCCTTTTGCCGACTTTTTCGATTTCTTCGTCTTCGGAGATGGGGAAGAGGTGCTGCCGGAAATTGGCCAAGTGCTGGCCGGATCCCTGTCCAAGCCCCGCCGAGAGGTCTTGCTGGAGCTGGCCCAGGTGCCGGGGGTGTACGTGCCCCAGTTTTACGAGGGGATCCCGCCTCGACCCATTGTGCCTGGGGTGCCGGAGCGCATCCGCCGTCGGGTGGCCCTGCCTCAACCCCAATACTCCATCGGCCTGGTGCCTTTGGTGGAAACCGTCCACGACCGCCTGGTGATGGAAGTGCGGCGGGGCTGCACACGGGGCTGCCGATTTTGCCAGCCGGGAATGCTTACCCGACCAGCGCGGGATGTGGATCCGGAAGCAGTGGTGGAGGCTGTGGTGCAGGGCTTGCGGAGAACAGGTTACAACGAATTTTCCCTCTCTTCTCTCAGTTGCTCCGACTACCTTTCCCTGCCGGCGGTGGGAGCGGAGCTGCACAACCGTCTCCTCAGAGAACACATTGCCCTTTCCCTGCCCAGCCAGCGGGTGGATCGCTTTGATGAGCAAATTGCCGCCATCATGAAGGGATCCCGCCGCTCCGGCCTCACCTTTGCCCCCGAAGCTGGCACCCAAAGGCTGCGGGACATCATCAACAAGGGCCTTACTGATGCCGACTTGATTCGCGGCATTCGCACCGCCGTCCAAGAGGGCTGGGACAAAATCAAGCTCTATTTCATGATTGGCCTGCCCGGCGAGACCGACGCCGATGTCCTGGGGATCGCCCGCACCGTCGAGATGCTGCAGCGAGAATGTGCAGCCCTGGGTCGCAAGCGGGTGGAGTTTACCCTCACCCTCTCCAACTTCACCCCCAAGCCCCACACCCCCTTCCAGTGGCACCGGGTGGACTACGCCGACGTGCAGCGGAAGCAGGCCCTGCTGCAGAAGGAGCTGCGCCGGCTACGGGGAGTCAAGGCCCACTTCACCGATATCCGCTTCAGCATCCTGGAAGACTTCATCGGCAAAGGGGATCGTTCCCTAGGCCGCATGATCGAGCGGGCTTGGCGGGCCGGTGCCGGCATGGATGCCTGGTGGGAAAGCATCGACACCGCCTATGCTGCCTGGGTGAGGGCCTACTGCGGCGAAGAGGTGGATCCTGCCGCCGCTCCGGTCGCCCTCTGCGCCCATCTCCCCATCCGGGAATTGGGCCTGGAGGATCCCTTGCCCTGGGATCACATCGATACCGGCATCGACAAAAAATGGCTGCAAAAAGACTACCGCCGCGCCCTGGAAGCCCTCACCGTGGAAGACTGCTCCTTCGAGGGCTGCTCCGCCTGCGGCATCTGCGGCCCCGGCTTCGGCCACAACATCGTCATTCCCCCTCCGCCCGTCCCGCCCCTGCAGAGCCAACCCACCCCCACCCCGGATCCCCTGGAGCCGGAGCCACCTGCCCAGCGTTTCCGCATCACCTACGGCAAAACCGGGGATCTGCGCTGGCTGGGCCACCTGGATCTCATGCGCCTGTGGGAACGGGCCTGTCGGCGAGCGGGGTTACCTCTGGCCTTCAGCGGCGGCTACCACCCCATGCCCCGCCTGGCCAACGCCAACGCTCTGCCCATCGGCCAGGAAGGCTATGGCGAAATCCTGGATCTGGAGCTGCTGGATCGGCCTGAGGGTCCTCTGACGCCTGAGAAACTGCGCGCCCTTCTGAGCGAACAGCTGCCCCCGGAGATCCCCATCCAAGCCGTCCAAGAAATTAGCCTTCGGGATCCCTCGGCCACCGCAGCCGTTTACGCCGCCGAATATCAGCTCACGGTGAGCTGCGAGTTGCCCAAAGCCGTTCACGGCAGCGGGACGGAGTCCTCTTGGCCTGCCTGGGTCACCCAGATCCTAGACGCGCAGGAAATCTGGATTGAAAAAACCTCCAAGTCTGGCAAGTCCTCTCCCTTCAATGCCCGCGCCCTGCTTTACTACCTAGAGTTTCAGGGCCTGACCCCCGAGGGCAGCGCTTGCCTCCTTTACCGGGGCAGTTGCCGCAACGACGGTGCCTACCTGCGGCCCACCCATCTGGTTCAAATGGCCGAGTCATTGGGGTTGCCCCACTGGACACTACAGACGGCAAAGCGGCTGCGCCTGTTGTGGGAGAACCCCCTAGCCGATCCAGATTGAGCACTTCCTCTGGGAGCAACCCAAGGGCTAAGGGTCTGTCTGGGCTGAGGGATCCCACAAGCGCTATAATGTTGCTATTGCTGGCTCCTGCCGCTGTGGGGCTCGCCAAGCATCAACTTGACCAAGGGCGGGGTGAGCAGCAGGCAAAAGCTGGGCCGGATTCTGGAATGGAGACACTCTTAACTCAGTACCCAGGGCAGGTAACAGGCGTGATGGGGTCGAGTCGATAGGTGCAACAGAAAAGTGTGCCTCTTCGACCTAGCCCAGATCTAACCAGAAAATTTTACCCTGAGAAGGTGCTTCTTTCCGCGCGCAAACCCTGTCTTGTTGTGGACTATCGCTACGCGACGCTTTCGCGAACAGGCTGGGCCGCACAACTGGGGTTCTGCAATGGGCCAGCGTTGGATCTCCCGAGGCGGAGCCGTCTTGCTCCCTGAGCCTATCGATTGAGCCCATCCATGAATCTCCATGCAAACCTCACCGAATCCATTCATCCCATCCGATGAGTTTTCCTTCCAATCAGCAGAAGCCCCCCGCTGTACCCACCAGAGCCAGCATTGGGTAGTTCACATGCACTTAAACTCACCTCACCCATTGGAGAGGAAACAAAGCCAAGCGTCAAAGCAGAGCTGAGGGTAATGGACAGCCCCATGATGAGTCAATCCTGGTCAAAGAAACTTAAGCGGATCCCGGCAAAAGGACAACACCTCGCCAGAATGAGGGTTCAACCCGTAACCGCGTGCCCTTGGGGCGGGGAGGAAGGTTGATGCCCAGGCAGATTGTCATTGCCGAGCAACATCGAGTGGCAGCCGTCTTCGCCGAAGATCAAGTGCAGGAGCTGATCGTCGCCAGCGGCGCTCACCAAGTGGGAGACGTTTACGTCGGAATCATCGAGAACGTTCTGCCCAGCATCGATGCCGCTTTCGTCAACATCGGCCCTGCAGAGCGCAATGGGTTTATCCACGTCAGCGACCTGGGCCCGCTGCGCCTCAAGCGAAGTCATGCCTCGATTTCTGAGCTGGTCTTGCCGCAGCAAAAGGTGCTGGTACAGGTGATGAAAGAGCCTACCGGCAACAAAGGGCCAAGGCTTACCGGAGATTTGGCCTTTCCAGGGCGGTATTTGGTGTTGCGACCCTACGGAAAAGGCGTTCATCTGTCCCGCCGCATCGAGGATCGAGAAGAACGCAACCGTTTGAAGTCGCTGGCCATTTTGATTAAACCCCCGCAGATGGGCCTGTTGGTGCGCACCGAAGCGGAAGGTGTGTCCGAAGAAGCGATGATCGACGACCTGGAGCAATTGAAGAAACTCTGGGAAGATATTCAACAGCAGTATCAGGCAGCACGGGGGCCGGGGCTACTCAACCGGGATGACGACTTTATTCAGCGGGTGCTGCGGGATGTTTACTCCGACGATGTGAACCGTATTGTGACCGACTCTGCGGCAGGAGCGAAGCGAGTCCGTAGCTATCTGCAGGGCTGGAACAAGGGCCAAATGCCCCCTGGTGTCGTTGTCGATGCCCACCGCGAGCCCACCCCCATTCTGGAGTATTTTCGGGTCAACGCGGTTATTCGGCAGGCGCTGCGGCCACGGGTGGATCTGCCCTCTGGTGGCTACATCATCATCGAGCCCACCGAGGCCCTGACGGTAATTGATGTTAACTCGGGCTCCTTCACCCAATCGGCCACTTCTCGGGAGACAGTGCTGTGGACAAACTGTGAGGCGGCTACCGAGATTGCCCGCCAATTGAGGCTGCGCAACATTGCCGGTGTGATTGTGGTGGACTTCATCGATATGGATTCCCGCCGCGACCAGTTGCTGGTTTTGGAGCATTTTAACAAGGCCCTCTCCAGCGACAAAGCTCGCCCACAGGTGGTCCAACTGTCGGAATTGGGGCTGGTGGAGCTCACCCGCAAACGGCAGGGGCAAAGCCTTTACGAGATCTTCGGCTATTCTTGCCCCACCTGTGAGGGGCTGGGGATCCTAGCCCGCTTGCCGGGGGCCGAGCCAGGGCATCTGTTAACAATAGAAAGCGGCCTGACGGTAACGCTACCCACCGAGGCGGAAGGAGGGGATGAGGAAGAGGCCGGCCCGATCCTGCCCCGCGATGGCAACCCCCAACGGGCACGCCTGCGAGTAGGGAGCGATGGGCTGTCTCGAGGCGATAGCCGTGCGCTGCTGCGGCGGTCGCGCTCTGCCCCCGGACAACGACGCCCCAGCCCGGATCCCTTTACGACTTCAGACGATCTGGAGGAAGAGCCACGGGTTGAAACGGGACGCAAGCGTCCCCGTGAAGACTGGGGGGATCCCCGCACTGGCCAGCGCCTCGTTGCCCGGAGCCTGGATACTCCTGTAGAAGAGGAAGCCCCAGAGCCGATGCAACTGCCAGGGGGCGGAGCAGACCTAAAGCGTCAAGAACCCCGCCGTTCTGGCCCTGGGGAAGAGGCAGAATCCGCCTCACGCAAAGATCACACTTCCCCAGCCCGCACCGTTCGCGCCAGCGGGACGGAGTCCTCAGAAGGCCGTCCGGCTCCGGTACGGCAAACCGTCACCGTGGAGATGACCCCGTTACAACAACGGGTCTACTCGGAGTTGGGACTGTCGCCGCTGTTGCTGCTTGACCAGCCGCCGCCTTGGGGCCGAGACACGGCGGTTAGGGTGGTTCTGCCGGGAACTCTAGAGGCGGAAAGTCCGCCCAGGATGGAGACTGAGGCAACTTCTCAGACAGAGGAGTTTGCACCCGAACCGGATGCCTTGCAGGAGAAGGAGCCGCTGGACAACCTCTCTCCACCCGAACTTTCTGAACCCGAAATCCCTTCTGCTGAATCGTTCGTGCCAGCCGTGCAGAGCAGCTTGGCCGAGCCAGCCGCGGAACTGGGGATCAGCCCTGCCCAGCAATCTCCAGCAGCCTCCAGGCGACGGCGCTCCCGCAGCAGTTAGGCGCTGCTCTCAAGCCCAGGGGCAGGCATGGGAGTATGGTGGAGCGGGCAAGGCCGAGTTTGATCTGGGAGGGATCCCTTTGGCAGCAGGGGATCCTGCGGGTGGCGGGGGTGGATGAGGTGGGGCGGGGGGCCCTGGCCGGGCCGGTAGTGGCGGCGGCGGTAATTTTGCCGGCCCAGATGGATCCCAAAGAACTGGAGGGAGTGAGGGATTCCAAACAACTGCGTCCGCAGCAACGCGCTCAATGGGCGGAACGGATTCGGCAGGTGGCTTTGGCTGTGGGCGTTGGCAGTGCCTCTGCTGCTGAGATCGACCGGCTCAACATTCGCCAGGCCACGGTGCTAGCCATGCAGCGGGCTTTGGCCAAGTTGGATCCAATCGAACACATTTTGCTGGATGGATTGCCGCTGGCCGAGCTGGGATCCCGGCAAACGGCCCTGGTCAAGGGGGATCACATCAGCCTCTCCATTGCCGCTGCTTCAGTTGTGGCCAAAGTCTGGCGAGATGCCTTGATGCAGAGCTGGGATCGGCAGTACCCCGGCTACGGCTGGCGCACCAACGTTGGCTATGGCACGCGAGAGCACCGACTGGCGTTGCAGAACTTGGGGCCCACCCCGCAGCACCGCCGCAGCTTTGCCCCCTTGGCAGAACTGAAAGTCAGCAGATATGATGGTTAATGCAGTTGCATTGCCCACGTAGCTCAGTGGACTAGAGCACTGGGTTCCGGTCCCAGGTGTCGGAGGTTCGAATCCTTTCGTGGGCGTCTTCAGGCATATAAGTTCAGCCATATAAGTGGGCAACATACTCTCCGTACCCGTTGTAGGGCAAGGTGGGAACGATTTGCCACTGGGAACGGGATCCGAAACCAATCAAGACTTCCTGCTCCTGTGACCAACGGGGGTGAGGCACTCTGGGATCCACATTGGC
This sequence comes from Thermostichus sp. OS-CIW-31, assembly GCF_054060305.1. Taxonomy (NCBI): domain Bacteria; kingdom Bacillati; phylum Cyanobacteriota; class Cyanophyceae; order Thermostichales; family Thermostichaceae; genus Thermostichus; species Thermostichus sp. OS-CIW-31. The sequence goes on from NZ_JBSSDA010000007.1 coordinate 101,531, forward strand.
CTCAAATCCATATTCCCCAGGGGCGAGGGTATTCCAAAACGTGGAGGGTTGACGGGCCAAAAACTCGATTTTGACGATGGATTTTCCCCCCTTAAAGCCATACTTCCAGGGAACTACCATGCGAATTGGCGCTCCGTGCTGTTTGGGCAACGGCTTGCCATAAACGCCGAGGGCAAAAAAGGCCAACTCGTTGGCCATTTCCTCGATCCGCAACCCTTCCGTGTAGGGCCAAGGCAAGTTGGGGGGCCAGATCGGGCCAGGCATAATTTCCGGATCGTAAAAGGAAGTGAAGCGGACAAATCGAGCCGTCGGCAAAGGATCCACCCGTTCCAGCAACAGCCGCATCGGAAAGCCCAACCACGGCACCACCATCGCCCAGGCTTCCACACAGCGAAAGCGATAGATGCGCTCTTCGAGGGGGAAGTTAAACAGATCTTCCAGGCCCAACCGCTGAGGATGCCGCACCAGCCCGGTAATCTCGACAGTCCAGGGATCCGTGGGCAAAGCCTGTGCAGCCCGCCAGACGCGCTTTCCGGAGCCAAACTCGTAAAAGTTGTTGTAACGAGCAGCTACAATCTCCTCGGTGACGGGCCTGCCCACATCCGAAAAGTGGGGGTTGAGTGGGATCCCCCTCAGCTCTCGTTCTACCGAGGGAGCAGCTCCCCTGCTGCCAAACCCAAAAATAGAAAAACTGGCTCCCACCCCAACGGATCCCAGTTGCGCTAGAAATTGCCGCCGGCTGAAAAACATCTCTTCTGGAGTGACCTGTGCCTCTCGTTGCCAGGGGTGAGGAACTCGGATCCCGAACATCCATCAGCCATCCTTTGATTCAGAGTCAGGGAAAAAGTCTGCCGCCCGAACTACTACATCCTAAACGGATCTAAGCCGACATTCCCCGAGCTCGTTTCCAGCGCTGCCCCATGTGTAGTCATTTCAAATGTAGTCATTTCAAACAGCAATGAAACGATTTGTTATGTCTGTCCCTGGCTCCCCTCTCCTTTTGAGAGAGGGGTTGGGGGTGAGGGAAACCCTGCAGGCTGGGATGATCGGTGACGAAATCACGGTATAGCCGTGTTGGCTGAGTCCGTGCTGCTGGAAAAAAGTGTGGGGATCAGCTAAGGACTTGAGCTGGGCTCCGGCAAAACGTAGATGGACTCCACTTGCCGCCCTGCCGATGGCACTGCCTGGATGGTGCCCTTGTCGATGTGGTAGATGACTTTCTCCGCTTGCAACTGATTCTCCCCTTGGTTGATGATGACTTGGCCCTCCAGCTCAATGCGTTGCTCCTGGCTGTAATACACAGCTCTTTGGGCACGGGCCGTCAGCCGCTCGGCAGGAAAACTGAGGGTGACATTGCCGATGGCCGTAAAAACCCCTGTGTTGGCGTTGGCCTCCTGCACATCGGCGCTGATGCTGATGGCACGGGGATTCTGACCCCAAGCCGGGATCCCAAGGGCCAGCACCACACCCACAGCCCAGCCCAGCGTCCCTAGCCGCTGCCAACCCTTCCGGTCAAACGCCATCTCCAAAGCCATGCCCCATCACCCCGTCAAACCACCCCAGCAGCCAGTCTAGCCCGTCAATCCAGGTCACAATGGCGGGGGGCAGCCTATGGGTCCGTTCCCTTTCCCCCCTGGGGCAGAGCTTGGGCAAGCTGTCTTTCCAATTCGGCAACCCGCTGCATGAGCTGTCGGTTGGCTTCCAGCAGCTCCCGCGCCTGGCTGTTGAGATACGGATCCGACTCCCACCAATTGATGCCGATCTCCTTGGCCTTATCCACCGAAGAAATCAGCAGGCGAATGCGCACATTCAGCAACTCCACATTGCCCACCGAAACGGTGATGTCTCCGGCGATCACAATGCCCTTGTCCAGCACCCGCTCCAGCACATCGGCCAGCGAGGAGCCATGAGTAGCCGTGGTCAAGGGTTGAGAGCTAATCGGCACAGGGTTAATCGACCTCCAAAGTGTACCAACAGGCAAAAGACTCAGCCAGGCAGTTGGTCTAGCAGATAATTCAGCAGCTGGGATCCCTCTTCATAGCGCTTGCCGGCTCGCGGCAACAGCACATCCGCACACAAAGCGCGAAAATCGGCATTCTCTTTGCTGACCGCCAGCTCATGTTCCTTGACAATGCGCCCGATCATCAAACAACTGCGCAGGCTGGGGTGGCGCGTCAGATCCAACTTGCGGCGAAAAGCCCGCACAATGTGGACGATCTTGAGGGCGTCGGGGCCGGATAAGCCTATTCGCGAGGTGAGAATCTCCTTTTCGGTCTCGATGTCCGGCTCCCCCATATCGATGGTGATCATCCGATCCAGCAGCGCATCTTGGGCCCTGTGAACCCCGGTATATTCCTCCGGGTTAGAGGTAAAAATGGCCCGGAACTGGGGATGCACCCGCAGATATTCCGAGCGGTTGCTGTCCGGCGGCAACACCAGCAGCCTCTCCTCCAAGGCACTCAGGAGAGCATTGTTGGCCTCAGGGCGGGAGCGATTGAACTCGTCGTAGATGAGGGTAAACCCCTCTCGGCAAGCCAAGGTGAGGCGGGCATCCACCCAGCGCTGCTGCACATCCTCCTCCGTCTTCACCACCGAGTGAATGAAGTTGTCCACCACCCGCCGATGGGTAAAACCGGTGCGCCCCCCGATGAGGTCGGAAGAATCGAAGCGGTCATCCCCATAGATCAGCATGATGGGGCGGCCCAGCAGGCTGGCCAGATGCATCGCCAAAGTGGTTTTGCCCGTACCCGAAGGCCCCCGCAAATGCACCGCAAAGCCCGATTGCAAATAGCGCAAAGCGCGGCGGGTAATCCGCTCAATGTAGGGGGTGTTCACGAACTGGCGGGGACGCGCCTGCAGAACCGTGGCCATGGAGATACTCAACCTCTTTGCTGCCCTAGACTCCTTTGCCTTGACTATAGCCCGGATGTTCTTCCTGCGCTCGGCACAACTAAACTGCGACCGTCCCCGACACCATGCGCCGCAGCGTAGCCAAGATTTCCGAGGGATCCAACCCCAGATCCACCGCGCCGCGGGCCAACAAATCCCGCACCCGTTCCCGATCCCCAATTACCTGCAGCAGGGTCAAGTTGGGATCCTGCGCTTGTAGATCACTCACATACTTGTTGACATAGTCAAGGATGGGATCCACCTGTTTCTCAACAGTAGGCGGAACTTCAGGGGGTTCAGGCGTTATTAAACCCTCCGAGGGCTGGGGCTGGGGAACAGAGACGGGAGCAGGCGGCTCCACCGGGGCTTGGTCTTCGGCTATGGGCGTTGAGTCAGAGGCAGATATTGGCGCCTCACCGGCAATCTCAACGGAACTGCCAGAACCTTCACCGGAAATGGAGACCTCAGGTTCTGGGGCGAGGACAGGGATCCCATTGCCCCACACCTGCTTATGCAACTCCGCCCGGAAAGTGGCCAGGGATCCCCGCAGGGCCTGGGCCTGGGCTTGCTGTTCCTGAGCCATCTGAGCCAGCTCCTGTCGAGCCATTTGCCGGAGAGCCTGTACCCACTGCCGCAAATCGGCGCAAAAAGACTGCCGCGCTTGCTGAGTTTTGTCGGCCATCGCCTGCCGAGCCTGCGTATAGGTGCTCAGCAAATGCTCCACAGCCGCAGTCAAGTTAGCCCGGAAAGCCTGCAATTGCTGCCGGCTGACTTCCAATTGAGCAGCCCGTTCCCGCTCCAGGCAAGCAAGACGCTCTGCCACCGACTTGGCCCGCTGAGCCGCCGCTTCCGAACGGGAGCATTCGTCCAGGGATCGCCTCACAGCCCGCTCCTGCCTCAGTTTCTGCAATTGGCTGCGGGTTTGCTCCGTCTGGTGCCGTATTGCTTCTTGTCGTTGCTGGCGGCGCTGCCCCAGCTCAACCATCAGGGCTTGGTGCTGCTCTAGGCGCTGCTGCCGGGATCGGCTTAACAAACTTCGATTCTGAGCCACCCGCTGGCTGCGGGCCATGGCCCATTGTTCCTGCAAACTCATGATCTCCAATCCCTCACGTCGTTTTCAATGCTTGGGTGGATACAGCTTCTCTGCCTGTTCCCAACTGGATGGCACTGCCAACCTGTAGCTCAGTGCGGCTGCAAGACTCAATCCTCGAACAAAACCCGCAGAAGCAAGGCAGAGACCGGCGGTGGATCCCTGCCTCGCTTTCCGAGAGCCTTCACAGCGGCCAGCTCCAGACCCCCGCCCAAGACCCATGACCCGTCAAACCATCACGGTATTGAAGGCAAGGGGATTGAGTGATTGGGCCAGATTTAGACGGCAGGAGCAGCAGCAGTAGCCGTCAGACCCACAGCCTCAGCGTACTTCAGGTAGGTTTCCACGGAAGCCACAACGACGCGGGCTTCAATGGCCAACAGCTCGATCCCAACCAAAGAAACCCGCACCCAGGCATCGACAACGATACCTTTGTCCAAGATGCGATCGATCACTTCGGCCAAGCTGGACGAGGAGTTCACTTTCTCAACTGCCATAACGATCTCTCCTGCACTGATACTGCTGATACTGATGAGGGTTGAAAAGGACAGACAACTCGGCGGCAAAATGGCATGTAGAAGGGATCCCAGCTGAGGATTCAGCTTCCCTAGGGCGACAGCCGCACCCTCTATCACCCTAGCCCTATTGTGCTGGCTTTTTTCGGGGAGAACACCCGTAGATTCGCTTAAAAAAGACGGCGAACTCGAAAGGTTTACCGCTTTTCTAAGCGCCATCCCCCCTACATAGTACTCGCCAGCAGAAAAAATGGGCAAAGATGAGGGCGAGTTTTGAGCCCAAGTTGTGGAAGTGTGGTGGAGGGGCAGTGGGAAGCGGCAGGGATCCCCTATACTGGGGGCAGTGGGCTTGCTGACATACCGTTTCTCGCTGGCTGATAGGGCTGTCGTGACCGATTTCAACACCGGGATCCCGAGCGTGCGTCGCCTGCAGAAGGTCATCAAGGATCGGGAAACCCTCGAGGTCAAACTCAATACCGGAGATGTCTTCGTCGGCCAGTTGCGCTGGCAGGATCCCGATTGCCTCTGTTTAGCCGATGCCGAGGGGCGGGAGTCGCTGCTGTGGCGGTCTGCCATTGCTTTCATCAAGGTCAGGCCTCAGTCTTAAGTACTGCTCCGGATCCCTGTACAGCTCTTCTTCCCAATTTTTGAATAAATCTTTACAACAACTCAGGGCTTTTCTGTCTCCCTCTGAGGGCAGTTTTCTCCAGTTGACCCACTCCTGCTGGGTTTTTGGAGCGGTTGACTACCCTGCCGTCGCCCTGAGTCTATCCCAAAGCCGTCCCCCATTGCTCCGCAACGCTGTTGCAACTGCGTCAGCGGGCCGTAGGCCTTGAGGACGAGGCTTTAGACCCAGTTTTTTGGTAAAAATGCCAATTAAGAAGGGTATGATAAGGAGTGTTAAAAAATCTGATCTCTCCTCACCCAACCATGACGACTGCCCCCATTGAGATACCTCTTCAGCCTGCCGCCCAACGGCATAACCACTACAGCCGCGAAGACTTTTTTCGCTTTGACCTCTCCCAGGGATCCCTTGTGGACTGGACGGGTGCCCGCAATGTCTTGGTGAGCGAAGACTTTATCCTGGGTTTACAGCAGGGCCTGGAGGAAGAAGTGGGAGATGCCTCGGCTTCTCTGATGTACACCATTGGCCGAGAGTGGGGACGCAACGATGCCCTCCATTTTTCCCGCTGGTTTGAGGAGGAATATCGGCGCCACCCCAAGCAGAGTAATCTAATGTTTCTCTTGGAAACCTGGTGGTGGCCTCTGACCTCCCAAGGATGGGGGCGCTGGGAGGTGGAGACCGAGAGTCGGCGGCAAGGGTTTATTTTCATCAACCTCTTTGACTCCGCCGTGGCCCGCACCCTGGGGGATGTCGGTAAACCTGTCTGTCATCTTTACGCCGGATTATTTGCCGGCTTTTTTAGCACCATGGTGGAACGGCAGCTCAACTGCATCGAGATCCAGTGCTATTCTATGGGGGAAAGCTACTGCAAGTTTTTGCTCGGCAGCAAAGATCGCATCGATGCGGCTGCCTTCTGGCTGAACGAAGGGGCCAGTGCTGGTGAAATTGCCCAAAAATTGCGTTCAGGTCAGGGAGTAGCTAAGGCATGACCTGGAAGATTGCTTTAGAAGATTCGGTGCAGAGCTTTTTTGCCCGTCTAAATTGGGATAACCGCCCCCTACAGATGCGCTCTCTGCCAATGCCTTTTCTGCAAGTGCGGGAGCATTTTGGTTCCATCCCCTGGGCGGGGGATCCCCTGAGTTTGGCTGCGCATTCTCTGGGATCCCTGTCGGCAGCACCAGAACCCGAGCCGGCAGAAGAACAGATCACCTTGGCAGATCTGTTCAGCTTGTTTTGAGTCTCCTAGCACCCACTGACATCCGGAAGAAGCGAGATGGTAAGCCCCTTGGAGCAGATGCTGATCGAGTCGGAAGCCCGCTACCTCAAGCCAGAGGAGCTGGAGCATCTGAAGGCCTATGTTCTCGGCTGGCCAAAACGACAACATGTGTACCGAGTTTTGCGGGAACGGGAGAGCCAGGTGGTGAGCAAAACCCTAGATGCCCTGCAAAAAGAGATGCCCGACCTTTCCCCCCAAGTGTTGGATCTGTGCCGGCGACACCTGCTGTTGCTGCTGCGTCACAGCGCTATGGCCATGTTGCTGCAGGACGAAAACCTCCTGAAAGAGCGGCTGCTCGAGTGGATGGAGGAAGAGGTGCGCCTGTACGGGCTGCAGAGGGTTTATGAGGTTGCCTATCGGATTTTCCAGCAAGAGCTGAGAGACCATTTGGCTCCTGGAGAGTTGGAGTTTATCCGCCCCTTAATCACCCAGGTACAGGTGGCCTTGCTGTTTTAGAGCTAGATACTTTTTTTAGAGCTAGATACTTTTTTGCTTTTTGCATTTTTCGGTGCTAGAGCGCTCTATCTCAACTAGCCGGAGACTTCAGTGTCGTTGGAGTTAATGTTAGCGTTGTAGTAAATCTGCCCAAGGGGTATTCAATTGCTGGAGGGATCGCCATAAGATTTGGAGCGTAAACAACCGTTCTCCCAGCTCAACAACCAACGAACTGTCAACTGCACCCTGCTCCTATTTGGATGCTTAAAGCTCAATAACGACTTGGATTGGATAACCAGGGGATCCCTTATGACCGGCACTAGCTCTATCTCCAATGGCTCAGTCACCTTTGATCCCTACACGCCCGTTTTGGCCAACTACTACACACCCAGCGCTTATCTGCGAAGCGATTTGGAATCGGGCTTACTGGAAAGTCGCCACGGTGAACGTCTCTTGGCCCTTCCAGAAGCATTGCTGCGGGGCATCTACACGGGCCTGGAATACGAGACTGGCCAGGCTGCTCGTTTGGTATTGCGCAACTGTGGTCGGATGTGGGGCAAGGAGTTTTTCCGCCGTTTTGCCCAAGAACTCTCCGACTACTACCAGAAGCCTTTGGCCGAGCTGGAGATGGGCCTTTTCCTGCAAAGTCTGAGACAAGCCTGGAAAACTCATGGCTGGGGATTGATCGAGATCGACTGGACTTACAAAGATCAGGGAGTCCTGGTGGTGTCGATTCGCAATTCTCCCTTCGCTGCTGTCACCCCTCCCCATTTCAAGCGGCCGATGGGCTTTTTGGAGGCAGGGCTGTTGGCCACCTGGTTTAGCCAGCTAACCGGCCAGGATTTGCTCTGCGTGCAAACTGCCAGCGAGGCTTTGGGAGCAGAGAGCAATTTGTTTGTCGTGACCGCTGCTGCCCGCCTCAAAGAGGGAGAAGCCTGGGTGGACTCCGGCCTCAGCCACGAGCAGATCCTGGAAAAGCTCCTGCAGCCCAGCTAGGCGATGGGGGCTGGTTTTCCCCAGAGGGATGGGATCCCAACAGGGATGAGTCTGTATAATTTTCTGGAAGCAAGGCGAGCTCAAGCGCGCGAGGGTGTGGCCATTGGGGTGGCGAGTCAGAGCAATTCGGGGAGCCATCACCGTACCTACAAACAGTGCCGAGGCCATTGGCGCGGCGGTGGCTGAGCTGCTGGATACGCTAGAGCACCGCAACGCCCTCGATCCGGCTGAACTAGTCAGCGTTATTTTTTCCGTTACCCCTGATTTAAATGCAGCTTTTCCCGCCCAGTTTGCTCGTCGTCGCCCCGGTTGGGAGTCGGTGCCTCTGTTGGATGTGCAACAGATGGAGGTGAGCGGCGACTTACCCCGTTGCATTCGGGTTTTGATCCAGTTGAATACTCCCCTTGCCCAAGCTGATATGCAGCATGTTTATCTGCGAGGTGCCCGCGAGTTAAGGCCAGATCTCAGCACTGTTTGATCGATCCATACAGCACCAGCACAGGGTTGACACTCTCACCGACTAAAGTCGGGGGATTTCTACACTGGAGGTGGGACAGTCTGTTGCCATGGGCAACATGGGGCATGATGGATCCCGGATTTGCCCCGCTTATTCTGGGGGAAAAGAATGGCTTAACTCAAGTTGATCCGGGTCGTATCACTACTGATTTGGGAAGGCGCAGAACATCCAGATTCACTCATAGACTTACTTGGACTTACAGTCATTTTAAACAGGTATGAAACATTTCCATCCAGCTCCCCTTTCTTTTTGGGAGATGGGGTGATGGCAGCGGCACAGAGCACTTGGGGGGCTTCTCAATTAGCTTAAAATGACTCTACTTAAGATAAGAGTAGATCTGAGAGCTCAAGGAGACAGCTTTTCTCGCAGACGGTTTTCCCACTGTTGCAGTTGCTCTTGGCGAGCGGCCACCTCTGCTTCGCGACGGCTCAGCTCTTGGCTTTGCCGAGTCAAGGATTGCCGCCAGCTTTCAATCTCCGACAGATCCACCAGACTGTGGGTTCGGGATAGGTTGTGCAACATCTCCACCAGCTTCATGGCTGCCTCTTCCACCCGCCGTACCTGCCGCTCTTCCGAAAGCTCAACCAGCAGCAACACCCCAATGTTGTAAGGGCCAACCTCTTTGCAGGTGACCCCTTCTGGCTTGCGCAGCGGCATCCAAACCCCGTCCTCGGCCTGCCGGGCCAAGAGCTGCAGCTCCCCCTGGCCGAAGAGACTTTTTTTGTGTACCCGTGCCAGATACAGCATGGAACATGCAGGAAGATGCTGCCGATTTTAGCACCGATCCCTTTTATTGAAGAGGGATCCCGTCCCTACACCCAAACCTGGGTTTTGTTGTCCGTGCCACCAGGAGGATCAATGCTAGGATCGGCTGTGGAATGGATAAGGCTCAACGCTCTCCCGTCTTCATCGTTTAGGGATCCCTGGCATGTTTCTCACCCAAAGCCCCTACTTTTTGATGGCAGCGCTGGTGGCGATTGCCAGTGGAGCCATCTTCGCGGTTCGGTTCATCAAGCGCGAGGCCTCCGCTGAGTACGACGTGATTTTTGCCACGATGGGCCTGATCTATTCCGTCTGTTTGCTCTTGGAAGGTCAGCGGCTCATTCCGTTGCTGTTCTTTGCCCAGGTGCTGTTGGCGGTGATGGCCGGCTGGTTTGCCCTCGAAACTTTCCGGTTGCGCATCCTCTTGAGTGAAAAGGCACGGCAGGTGGGCGGGGCTCGTCCGACTACTCGGCGGCAAGGCTTTGTCCGCACCTATCCACCGGGCGGCTATGCCCAAGGGCGCACGGTTTCCACCCGGGCTGAGGGATCCCGTATTCGCGACACCTCCTCCACCCGCTCCATTCCCGAAGGCAGCGCAGAGCCGAGCCGTCGCCCGCGGCCCCAACTGACCAGCGATACCCGTGTGCGTCCCCGCCGCCGACCCGAAGGGGATGAGTATTACGAGGAGCCAGGGGTCCGCCCGCGTCAGGATACGGACTACGATGAACCAGCACCGCCGCCAGAGGCCCGCCGCCCCCGTCGTCCTGCCACCGAAGAGTATCCAGAGGATGTGGATGTGCAGGAAGAGCGCAGCACAGGTACAGCTACCCGCCGCCGTCCCCCACGGCTGCCCCAAGACCAAGGGGAAAGCTACGCAGATGAACCCCCCCGCCGTCCTTCCCGCCGCGTTGTCGAAGTAGAGCCAGTAGAGGTGGAGCCAGAAGAGTATGATGACGATCTGTTCTGATAGGCTCTCAATGCCGATCTGAACTTGATAGAAGCAGCGCCAGGGTCAATTAGTCGGATCCCTCAGCCTGTGTTGCGCATCCCGGCGGCAATGCCGTTAATGGTAAGTAAAGCTCCACGCAGAAGTTCAGCTCGGTCGTAGCGTGTTCGTCCGGTGCGGGATCCCTGACGCTCTCGCAGGCGCTTGAGGAGGGAGACTTGGATAAAGCCGAGGGGCACAATAGAGCGGTTGCGCAACTGCACCGAGCGCTTCAAATAAGGGTCGTTCTCCAACAGTTCGCTGTGACCCGTAATCTGCAGCACTATTGTGCGGGTGCGGTGCATTTCTTGGGCAATACACTCAAACAGCTCCATCGCCCGCTCTAGACGTTCTGGAGAGCTCATCTCCCGCACGTAGTGACGCGCTATTTGCAAATCCACCTTGGCCAAGGTCATCTCCACTTTGGAGATCACCATGCGGAAGAAAGGCCATTCGCGATACAGGTGCTGCAGGTGGTTGAGGTTGTGCTCGCCCTTGGCCACGTATTCCTGTAGGGCGGTGCCAACTCCATACCAGGCCGGCAGGAGAAAGCGGCTTTGCGTCCAACTGAATACCCAGGGAATGGCCCGCAGGGATCCGATGTCTTTTTGGCTACCGCTGCGGCGGGCGGGACGGGAGCTGATCTGCAGTTGGCTGATCTCTTCAATGGGGGTGACCTCGTGGAAAAACTCCACAAAGCCCTCCTGCTCGTAGACCAGGTTACGGTACACCTGCCGGGAGCGCTCCGCCAAGGATTCCATCAGGCGCGACCACTCGTGCAGATCGTTGGGGTAGGTGCGCAGTAGGCTGGCCTGGATCACGGCGCTGGTGACGGTTTCCAGGTTAAAAATGGCCAGATCCTGGAGGGAATACTTGGAGGCCAACACCTCTCCCTGTTCGGTAATTTTGATGCGGCCCCCCACACTGCGCCCTGGCTGAGCCAAGATGGCCTCGTAAGCCGGGCCCCCTCCACGGCCCACCGAACCGCCCCGGCCATGGAAGATCTGCAGCTTCACCCCGTAGGATTCGGCCACCGTCTGCAGGCGTTGTTGAGCCTTGTAAATCTCCCAGTTGCTGCTCAAAAAGCCGGAATCTTTGTTGCTATCGGAGTAGCCCAGCATCACCTCCTGTAGATTCCCCTGCTGAGCCAAGTACTGGCGATAGAAAGGGATCTCCAGCAACTGCCGCAAAACTTCCGGGGCCCGCTTCAGGTCTTCGACGGTCTCAAACAGCGGCACCACCGCCAGGGATCCGCGACCGCTAATGGGATCGTAGAGACCCACCTCCTTGGCCATCAGCAGCACCTCCAACAGGTCGCTTAACTGGCGGCTCATGCTGATTACATAGGTTTGGCAAATGGCCAGGCCGAATTCCTGCTGCATGCGGCGCAGGGTGCGAAAGGTGGCGATCAGCTCTGCTGTCTTATCGGAAAAGGCAATCTCCAGCGGTATCAGAGGCCGACGTGTTTGTAGCTCCTGCAGGAGAAAGGCGGTTTTTTCCTCTTCCGTCATCTCGCTGTAGGGGCGCGGCAAAATGCGCAGGTACTCGAAAATCTCCGTGAGAGCGGCTTCGTGGTAGCTGCTGTCTTGGCGGATATCCAGATGGGCCAGGTGAAAGCCAAACACCTGTACCTGTTGAATGAGATGATCCAACTGACGGCAGGAAAGGCCGCTGTTTTTCAAGCTTTTCTGGATAAGCTGCAAGTCGGCCAGAAATTCTTCTGCGTTGGCATAGGCGTTGTCCATGGGGGGAGGGGTGGGCAAACAAGCGGAGTCGGCCAAGTTGCGATTGCGCTCCCGCGTCAACTCCAGCCGCCGCTGAATGTAGCTGAGCTTGAGGCGGTAGGGCTCCTGGCGATATTGCAGCGAAAACGATTCGTAAACCTCAGGCATGAGGCGGTGATCCTGCTCAAGGGCATCCAGCAGTTGGCTGTCCACATCCCCCCAGTGCAGGGAAATGCTCAGGGTTTTGGTGAGAGCCTTCACCGATTCGATGTACTTGCCCAGGATGAGGTTGCGCTGATAGCGGGCCGTTTGCCAAGTCACATCGGCGGTAACGGAAGGGTTGCCATCCCGATCCCCGCCTACCCATGAGCCGAAGTTGCAAAATCCTGCCGGCGGCGGCTCGACGCTGGGAAAAGCTTTTTTCAGGCTGCGGCTGAGGTACTCGTGCAGCAGGGGGATGGCCTGAAACAACACCTCTTCAAAATAGTGCAAGGTGTAATCGACTTCGTTCAAAACAGTCGGCTTGGACTGATGCAACTCGTCGGTACGCCACCAAAGCAAGACTTCTTCCGCCATCTGTTCTTTTATCATCTGGGCCTGCAAAGGCTGGGTTTGTTCTGCCCAATCCAGTTGGCCGAGCAGGCGAGAGAAAGCTCGTTGCTTCTCGCGAATGGTGTGGCGGACGATCTCGGTGGGGTGGGCGGTAAAAACCATGCGAATGTGCAACTGCTCCAGCAATCTGCGCAGTAGGCCCGGCGGCACCCCTTGAGCCCGCAGGTAAGGGAACAGCCGTTCAAATTTTTCGTTTTCTCGCACGGTACGTTGTTGGCTATCCACCATGCGCATGTCCGAGTCTTCTGCCCGTTCGTAGTGCTGTTCAACAATGTTGATCAACTGGAAGAAGAGGGCAAAGGCCCGTGCCGTTTGGATGGTGGCGTCGAGGCTGAGGTACTCGATAATTTGTAGTACCTCTGGGATCGGGTACTCCAGGGCTTGTCCTTCTGGGGAACACATGGAACGCAGTCGCTGCAACAGATCCACCAGAGACTGACCGCACTCCTGCAGGATCACCGATTCCCAGAGTTCTTCCACCAATTGCAGGCGACGGTTCAACAGGTTGTTCCTGCGGTTGAAGGCTTCGTTGACTTGAAGGGAATGGGCCAAGGGATCCCGTTCCCCAAACAGGGATGCCTCCTTCAGCCCGTTGGCAGAACCCGCTGCCCCCTCTGCAGCGGTCAGGTGGGGGGAAGAGGTCATGAAGGCAGCTCCTAGAATAACCATCCCAATATTAGAGCCTGTTTGTCGAAACGGCAGATGTAGCAGGTATCACGCTCAGATTGCGGTCTTCTCCGCGTCGGATTTTGTAGTTGAGCCTACAAATTGCAAGAAAAAAGTGTTTTACCTTGCCGCAATACCGGTCTAACGCCTTGTTGGCAGGAGTTCTGGTGGCTGCCACCCTGTTTATCAACGCACATCTGCTGGATCCCGACCAGGGATTGGACAAAATCGGGCAACTGGGTTTTCACGTCGGTGGGGGATTTTTGTCTGCCGGCGGATGAGGCGGGGATCCGCTCAGGGGTGACCACGGTGGTGGAGGCGGGGATCACCTTCCCGGCGTTTTGTGCAACGGTGGCGTCAACTGCCCAGACGCGGGTTTATGCTTTGATCCTTCTCTGCTCTACATCGCCACTGCGGATTTCATCGCCCATCGCCTCAGGCTGGCTGTGGATTGGAAAAATCAAGATCTGGATCGGGCCAGAGCAGTGATCGAGACCCATCGCCAGGTGGTGGTTGGCCGCAAGGCTCGTCCCACCCTCAAGCTGGGAGAGAGGGAATCACCCACGCTCACTTCCGCTCTGATTCTTGGCGAAGAATATGCCTGCCGATCATGATTCATCTGGGCCGCTTCCCGATGGATGAGGTGTTGGATCCCTCAGATTTGTTGGATCGCCTGCGTTCGGGAGAGATTGTCAGCAACGAACAAAAGGCCCGTGCCCGCGACTACGCATTGCAGGTGGTAGAGCTAGAATCCAAGGCAATTGCAGCTTTCAACCGCAAGTTGGCAGCCTTGTCACCGGCTTGAGCCGCTCTGGAGCGGATGCCCATTTTATGATTTCGGATCAGCAGTGGATGGAACGGTGTCTATCCCTGGCCCGTTCCACACCTCAGCGTCCCTCTCCCAATCCACGGGTGGGCTGCGTGATCGTGCAGGAGGATCGGGTGGTGGGAGAAGGCATTCATCCGGGGGCAGGGCAGCCTCATGCCGAGGTGTTGGCTCTGCAACAGGCGGGATCCCTGGCCAGAGGCGCAACGCTCTACGTCAACCTGGAGCCCTGCAACCACTATGGGCGCACTCCCCCTTGTACCGAGGCCATCCTGGCCGCCGGGATCCGGCGGGTTGTGGTGGGGATGCAGGATCCCAATCCCTTGGTGGCCGGCAAAGGGATCCGACGCCTGCAGGAGGCGGGGATCGACGTGACGGTGGGAGTGCTGGAGCGGGAGTGCCAGGAGCTGAACGAGGGGTTTGCCTTCGCCATTGTGCGGCAACAGTGTTTCGGCCTGCTGAAATACGCCATGACCCTGGATGGCAAGAGCGCCGCCGCCACCGGCCACAGCCGCTGGATCAGCAACCCTCTGGCGCGGCAGTGGGTACACCAACAGCGGGCCTGGCATGATGCCGTCATCGTTGGATCCCGAACCGTTTGGCAGGATAACCCGCGCCTCACCTGTCGCCTGGCGGAGTTGCAGGGATCCCAGCCGTTGCGGGTGGTCCTCAGCCGTTCCCTGAACCTACCTCCCGTCGCCCATCTGTGGCAGGTGGAAGAAGCGCCGACGTTGGTGATCACAGAAGCTGTGGAAACCCATCCTTTGTGGGGATCCCTGGCCAAGCAGGGGGTGGAGCTGCTGCATCTGCCCCAAGTAACCCCCTCGCGGGCGGCACAGGTGCTCTTTCAGCGGGGGTGTCTGAGTGCCCTCTGGGAATGCGGGGGCACGCTGGCCTGGGCAGCCCTCAAAGATGGGGCGATCCAGAAAGTAGCCGCCTTCATCGCTCCCAAGATCCTAGGCGGAGCCGCTGCGCCAACCCCGGTAGCAGGCGAGGGGATCCCTGATGTAAACCAGAGCTGGCAACTGGTGGAGCCCCGGCTGGAGACCTTGGGGGATAACTGGTTGATCATCGGAAAGATCTCCTCTTCAGTTGGCCACAGTAACCTACTAAAGTGACCAGCTTTCGATTGCCATACAGGGAGCTTCAGGTTTCTGAACGAACAGGCTGATATCTGTTCAATGTAAATGGATATACTCATCAGAAAAACACGGCATTTCTGCAAAGTGGGGTTCAGAATTGAGCTCAATTGTGCTAGGCTGGTCAATGTTTTGGGGGGGTCAATTGACGTTTTGGTAAGGTCAGCAAAATCAAGCTGTAGGGATCTATCGAGATTTTCCTAAGGTGAGCCTTGCAAATGGCAACGACGAAGACTCTAGCCTCTTTGTCCAGCCCTTCTTTGCTTGCCCAGTGAGCGGCTTGAAAGTCGTCCTATCTCACTTTCAAGTACAAATCCCAGGATAAGGAAGGGCATTGTGTTGAATCTTTTTGCCGGCCTGCTGTTTGCATCCGCTTTCCTCAGCCCCTCGGGAAACGTTGTTATCGAAGGGGATTCGGGGGAATGGGTTTTCGCCGATCATCAAGCTCTGGAAGGGCTTACTCTAACCCTTCTCACACGGCCCGGAGAGAGCTTGGCCTCTTGGAGAGAGATGCTCTCCGTCATGGACGTTCATGTCGAGGGATCGCCGCGCTTTCTTGCCAACCACATGCGGGACAACCTCCTGGCCAACTGTCCCCAAACGACTTGGGAGTTTCATCGGGAGAGCGAAGAAGATGTGCTCTACGAGTTCCGCAGTGCTGGTTGCCGTGGGACGGTGAGTGGAGTTGAGGAACATGAGATTGGCCGGATCACCCGAGGCCCGCGCGGCAGTGTGCGCATTGCCTACGCCGCCAAGCCCCAGATGATGCCTGAACTGCGCAGCCGCTGGCTGAACTTACTGGGCAGCGAGGTGGGGACAGCTCAGGGTTTTCCCATTCGCAACCTCAGCGGGGCGATTGCACAGCCTTCTTCCCCGGTTTCGGAAGCCCCAACCGCAGAGCGGCAGATCGCCCGGTGGCTGCAGGAAGCAACCGATGCCCTGAAGCAGCAGGAAGATTTGCTGGCCGAGCTGGATCGCCTAGGTCAGGAAGCGCAGGCGGATGCCCGTGCCTACAGCCAAGGAACCCCCAAAGAGGCGGGGCTAAGGACAATCGGCCTGTACCGAGGTCGGGGGGACAGCAGCCCTGGCGAGGCCACAACCGAGTTCAAGACCACCGACACGTTGATCTGGGCCATCTTGCCAGTGGGCAACCTTCCTGTCAACGCCAAGGTGGAGATGCTCTGGTACTACGAGGGCGGAGAAGCCGGGGGCGAGCAACTGATCCGCAGGCTAGATGTTCCCTGGGATCCCGGCGACACGGTGCAAGGCTATTTGAGCTTCAGCCAGCCCTACACCGGCCGCTACCGCGTCGAGATTCATGTCAACGGCGAGAAGGTGGGAGTTGGCCGCTTCACAATCCAATAGTCTCCTGCAAGAAGTACCCCTCCTACGGGGTTACACAGGCTTGGGGGTGGACAATCTCCATCACCAACTCCGACGGGGTGAAGACTGTTGTGCTGGGATCCAGAGGGGGGCTTGCTATCCTCGACGGGTTCTGCTGACAGGCCTGGCTTTGAGGTTGTAGATAAGGCTGGTGCGGTATTGCAACAGCAAATTGCGCAGATAAAGGGGCAAGTTGCGTCGGTAGAGGGAGCGGGTTTTGCGGTAGATAGACTTGCTGCGCCGGTTAATTGCTTGGCTGCGCCGCTGCAAAGAGGTTTGGAGTGGACGTTGGAGTGCCAGGGATCCGGGCACACGCATCAACCTTGGCCGTACCATATCCCCCCTCGAGAGCGGCGTTGAACGTTGGATCCAGTGTAGGGGATCCTCAGGGAAGCAGCCGCCAGCGGGTCAGCCTATTCTGCAGGTGGTCTGCCCAGCTTGCCGAGATCCCGGCAAAAGCTTCATCCCTCTCCAGATCTTGCAGCAACTGCCGACCCAGAGGTGCCAGACGATACCGATCCGTGATCCCCTGCCCATCCACTTCCCGCCGCAACAGCCCTACCTGAATCAGCCACATCAGCTCCTGATCCACCCGCATTTCCGATAACGGGCGTCGGCTGTAGCCCGCTTGAACGCCGGCCCAACCTGCAATCTTCGCTGGTGGGATCCCTTTTGTGCTCATGGCCTGCAGCAAGGGCAACCGAAAAGGGCTGCAAATCCAGGCACGCCAAGCCCTTCTGTACACTGACTCAGAGTCATGGAGCATGAGGGACAAGGGGAGTCCTTATGTTCTTATTCAATTCTGTCAATGGCCGTTGAGCAGCAGGCTTGTTACAATAAATTACGATATGTTGATCATCCTTGCCATTGTTGTCCTCCTGGGATTCTGGGCGCTGCGCTTGATGGAGCAGGCTTTTCAGAGTCAGGAGTTCTCGCGCATGTTGGCAGGGACACTGGTGGCTGTGGCTGCCGGCGGCGTCTTGACCTGTTACTTTCTGATGAGCGATACCCTTCAGATGTTGTTTCATCTGCAAGCGCAGTCCCCCTCTTCCTACTCTCAAGATCTGCTCTCCGATTTGAGCTGGCTTGATCAGTAAATGGGCGGTCATGAGCTACACCAATGCAGTAGCTCCGCTAGCGAGGTTGTGACGCAGCTTTTATAGTCGTTTTAAGCCGGAATGAAACATTTCCATCTAGCTCCCCTCTCTTGCTGGGGGTAGGGCGGCAGCGGAGAACGCTTAGGGAGTGTTTCAATCTAGTTTGAAATGGAAGGCCAAAGTATCTGGGGTTATGGCATCCTCCTGCATCCGCAAGGATGGAGTAGCAAGACCTGCCGCCCGCTTGCCAACAGTGAGCGGGAGAAATCCTGCAAGCTGTGAAAAAATCCGTTGACTTGAGCCGTGGGAAGAATGTCAATGGGCCAATTGGGTTGCCAGCCAGGCTCGGATGCTTCGGATCATTTGGTGGTTGGGGGCCAGTAGGTTCTGGTAGATCAACTGTCCAAAAGCATCGATGGGGCTGAACTCCTCCCCGACTTGGAAAGGATAGCTAAAACCCAGTGGAGTGAGGTGATCCCCCTCGAGATGCTGCCACTCGGTGTGGCCTTGATACTTGCGGCAAAGCTGCTGGTAGAGCAGAGGAATGTCGTCAATATCATCCTGTCGAAATTCCACAAGCAGGTTGTTTCTAACCGGATACTGCTCCTCAATTAAGCGGTTGGTTTCTGTCGGGGAAGGCTCGAACTCCAACCACAGGTTCACAGGCGGCGAGGAGGATCCCATCCACATCCGCCACAGATCGGCGAGCTGTTGTTGAGGCCAAGCTTGGGTCAACAGCCGCAGCAATGGCAAAGCCCGATCCAACCCGGCATTGCTGTAGGCCAGAAAAATATTGCCTCGCCGACGGGATCCCAGAGAAGGAACGGCTAGACAAGAGAGGATCTGCAACTTACAGCCCAGGCTATGACCCAAGCCAAACAGAGGCAACTCCAGCAAACCCTTGCTTTGCAGGCTTCTGTGCAAAGATTGGGCTGCGTTGAGCGCCAGTTGGGCGTGATCGATATCGGTGGTGTAGGGGGTGGCAACAACGGCCATGCCCATACGGGCCAGTTCTTCCAGCAGGCGGCTGTAGAACACTTGCGGGGCAGCTCCCACAAAAGCTCCACCCAGAAAGTGAACGACGGCGCGGGGTTGAGGGGGCAGAAGGAACCAAGTATGCCCATCGGTTTGCCAAGTTGGTGCCATGGTGTTGCAACCTCGCCTGCGATTTTGTTGGAGCTTTTCCCACAACCCGGCAGATCCCACTTGCCCACCTCACGCCGGTTCCCTGCGCTGGCCAGCCCCTGGAACTCATCCTAATGGACATCTTGCCCAGACATGGGGATCCCCAGTTAACTTCTGATGCAGCAGGCAAAACTCTGCCCCGCCTCAGACTGAGGTTCTAGCACCGAAGGGTAGTGCGCTACACTCGCCGAGATTGGGTTTTGAGTGTAGGATCCCTGCTCAAAAGTTGCTGTGGCTGCTATGACTAGGGCAGTGGGTGGTGAGGGATCGTGATGAAGACTTCACAGCTTGCAAAAGGATGCCTGCTGATCGATTGTCGGGGCTTTGATGAAAAGACGATAAACCTATTTTTGGCGCCTGGGCCCGATCCCTACCGGGAAACAGAGGAATTTCTCCTGGACTGCGAGATGCGGGCAGATGAGCTGCCCCGACATTTGCGGCGGGCCTTGCTGGAGTTTCAGTTGTATTCCAATTCGGAAGGGATCCTGCTGCTGCGGGGCTTGCCCGTGGATCCCGGACTAGACCATACCCGCACACCGGCTCTGGCGCAGCGCTCTAAGGAGAAAACCACTTTTGTCAGCGAACGCTGCTTGGCAATGATCGGCAGCCGCTTGGGGCATTTGGTCTCCTACATCCAAGAAAAAAACGGGGATTTGTTTCAAAACTTGGTGCCTACTCCCGACAGCGAAGAAGTGCAATCTTCCGAGGGATCCCGCACTCGGCTACAGTTTCACCGCGAGACGGTTTTTCATCCCCACTCACCGGAGTTTTTGCTGCTGTTTTGCCTGCGCCCCGACCATGATCGTGTGGCGGAAACCACCTACGCCAGCATCCGTCATGTCCTGCCTTTGCTGGGAGAGCGCGATCGAGAGCTGCTGTTTGAACCCCTGTATCGCACTGGCATCGACTACTCCTTCGGCAACCGGCAAGCCCTGATCAATGGACCCATTTTGCCGGTGCTGTATGGCCGTCGAGAGGATCCCTTCTGGAACTACGACGAAGACCTGATGGTGGGGCTCACCCCCGAAGCCAGTCTGGCTCTAGAAGCCCTGAGGAAGGGAATCCACGCTGTCTACCGAGGCATCAAGCTGGAAACAGGGGATCTGCTCTGTATTGACAATCGCCGCACCGTTCACGGACGGACTGCCTTCTCTCCCCGCTACGATGGCTTCGACCGCTGGATCCAGCGCTCATTTGTGGTGCGGGATCTCGGCCTTTCGGCAGGGGATCGCCATCCCGGTGAGCGCATCATTCGCACCGCCTTCGCAACAGATGATGAGGCCCAAGCTGCCCTCAATGGGGAGCAGGTCTGTCTCAGAAGATCCTGAGAAGTTCGCAGACTTCAGCGCCATCCATAGCTCAAGTCCGTAAAAGTACTATTGGCGATTTCCCCGAAAGGGTTTGGATGAGTCGCCCCAGATTCTGATGTCAAAATACGTGATCCTCACGATGGCTATCGCAGAGCGTTTCCAGCATTCTAGGCTTATGAGCCAAAGCCATCAATTCTTCTCACGATTGCGAGGTTAAGATGAGCATTCGCCAGATCATCGATGAGGTTTTACAATCTTCGGTTTTAACTCTGCAGCAGGAATCCAGCATTAACCAAATCCTCTGGGAAAAAAACTATGATCTATCTGATCTAGAGGCTTTAGATAAGCTGGTGGAAGCCATTTTGCGCCAAGAGGTAAGGGCTGCTTCCGATCCCTGCTAGAAACCTAGCCTTGCTTGCAAACGACGGCAGATCTTGCTCAAAACTTACACACTTACACAACGCACAACTGAGAGCAATTGTGCATGCTCCTAGCATGAGTCGGGATGAGATTCCAATCTCTCGACAATTTCCCGGATTAAATGCTCATCAGAGCGATTGATCTCGGGGTGGAAAGGCGCCTGTTTTAAGTAGCGCTTGAGATCCTGGCAGGCTTGCTGCCAACGGCCCAACTGATAATACAACAGCCCGCGATCCCTTAGGTGGGGCAAGGATTCAGGGATCAACAACAAGATCCGTTCCGCTGCTGCCAAAGCGGGTTCCAGTTCGGCGCGGCTCAGATAAATTTGCTTGAGGTTGTTGAGCAAGCGTACCAAGATCAGGCGGGGAGGGGTGGGGCGTAGGTGGTGTTCTTGGAAAGGGATCCCAGGCCCGTAGATTTGCGACAAAAGCTCTTGACAATCTTCTGGAAATAAAATCTCCCCCTGCTGAAAGGGATCCACAAAAATCTCGGCGCCTGCAAACAGGGGCCGG
The DNA here is from genome assembly GCF_054060305.1 of Thermostichus sp. OS-CIW-31. Classification (NCBI taxonomy): domain Bacteria; kingdom Bacillati; phylum Cyanobacteriota; class Cyanophyceae; order Thermostichales; family Thermostichaceae; genus Thermostichus; species Thermostichus sp. OS-CIW-31. Next base: position 122,495 of record NZ_JBSSDA010000007.1, read on the forward strand.
ATTAAAAAGTGGCCGGGCATGCCCACTCCTGCCATGGGAAAATCGATCCGCCGCGCCAGCTCTAGATAGATCAGCGACAGCGTAATCGGGATCCCGGTGCGCCGATCGATCACTTCGTTCAAAAAGCTGTTGCGTGGGTCGTAATAATCTTCGCGATTGCCACGAAAGCCCAGATCCTCAAAGAGATAGTGATTCAAGATCTTGATGACCCGCAGGGGATAACGCTCCGGGGGAAGGCGCTCTTGCACCTCTGCGGCCATCTCATCCAGAGCGGCCACATACTCTTCCACCTCCAGATCGGGATAGGCTTCTTGGGCAATCCAGAGGGCCGCCCGACCCAGATCGATGGGCTCCGATTGGATTTCAAGGGCAAAGCGTTGACGGGCAGCAGGAATGCTCATGAAATGTTAAATATTAAATATTGAGGTTCTTTGCAAGGATCTCGGTTAAAACAGCAACGTGCAGAAGCTGGTCAACAGCAAGGTCACCGCCGTCAGGAGCAGGCTAAAGCTCCAAAGCCGCAAAGCGGCAAGCAGCAGGATCCCGATCACCCAAATCAGCAGAGCATTCCAATAGGGTCGGTTGGGGGCTTTGGACACATTAATTTTCTGGAAGAAGGGCAGCAGGATGAACGATACATCCAACAACAGGCGCGGCAGCCGCAAATTGTCCGGCAGCGGCAGATCTCGCACCGCCAAATAAAGCAGCCCCCAGCTCAACAAAAGCGGGATTAGGAGCAGATAGTTGGATTCGGCCAGCAGGGGTCGATCCACCACCAGCGGAAACAGAGGGCTGATCCCCCAGAGCAGATAGAGGTAAAAGTTGAAGTTCAGCAGCGGCTGTAGCAGAGGGGGCACCTTGAAGCGTTGACCTTGGGATCCGATCCCGTTTACCTGAGCTGCAATTTTCTGGCCCAGGGATCCGCCTTTTTGAGGGGTTTGCGCTGCCGGGGCCGCCCGCCAACCGCAGTGGTCACAGTAGGGAGATTTGAACCGGTAGGCTGGGATCGGCTTGCCACAGGAAGGGCAACGTTGGATCGGACGAGGTTGAGAACTGGAAGCCATGACCACCCCGCGGTACTTCTGCCTTAGCATGCCCCAATGGCTCTCAGTTTACTCCCAGGGCAAACGACAATGTAATACAGGCTGCCCCCAAAGCCGCGCCGGCCATGACCTGCACGGGAGTGTGCCCCAGCAATTCTTTCAGGTAGGGTTCTGGAAAACGGTCGGCGCCCTTTTCTTCAAACCATTCTTCCAGGAGGCGATTCAGCACCCGCGCCTGTTTTCCGGCGGCTTGGCGGATCCCCGCGGCATCGTACATCACCACCAATGCGAAAACCACCGTCGCGGCAAACAGCAGGCTGTCCCAGCCTTCCTGCATCCCCACCCCAATGGACAAAGCCGTCACCAACGCTGCGTGGGAGCTGGGCATTCCCCCGGTTTCCACCAAGACTCGCAGGTTAACCTTGCCTGACCGCACATAGGAAAGGATCAGCTTGATGGCTTGGGCCAACACACTGGCCAGCAAAGCAACCCAGAGGACATGATTGGCCATCAACTGTTGCAGCATACGGCTCTCCAGCACAGACATGCGAGCAGGGTCTCCAGGGATCCCATCTGATCTTGTCCCCTTGTCCTGTCCTAATGCTGACGGCGAGTGATGAAATCTGCCAGAGCCAGCAGCGGCTCTGCCCGCGATCCATAGGGGCGCAACGCTTCCTTGGCCGATTGAATCAGCTCCTCGGCTTTTTGCCGGGAGGCCTCTAGGCCCAACAAGCTGGGATAGGTGGCTTTGGCGGCAGCTTGATCCTTGCCTGCCGTTTTGCCCAGTTGCTCGCTGGTGGCGGTGATGTCCAAAATGTCGTCCACAATCTGAAAGGCCAAGCCAATATCGCGGGCGTAGCGGCTCAGGCGGTCCAGCAGCTCCTCATCTCCCCCCGCCAGGATCCCTCCCGAAACCACCGAGACTTCCAATAGAGCGCCGGTTTTGTGGCTGTGAATGTACTCCAAAGTTTCCAGGGAAATGGCTTTGCCCTCCGACTCCAGATCCACCACCTGTCCCCCCACCAAACCGGTTGCCGCCACAGCATGGCCAATGCGGGCGATCACCTGTAACACCAACTGCGGCGGTACCCCCTGAGTTTGGCTAGCAATGTGCTCAAAGGCAAAAGCCAGCAGAGCATCTCCCGCCAAGATGGCAATGTCTTCGCCGAACACCTTGTGGTTGGTGGGTTTGCCGCGGCGAAAGTCGTCATTGTCCATGGCCGGCAGATCGTCATGGATCAGCGACATGGTGTGGATCATTTCCAGGGCACAGGCGGTAGGCAGAGCCTGCTCCACAGTGCCGCCGGCCAACTCGCAGGCAGCCAGACAAAGGATCGGCCTGAGGCGCTTCCCCCCTGCCAATAGGCTGTAGCGCATCGCCTCGTAAATGCGCTCCGGATAGGCGGGAACCAAAGCTGCAGAGAGAGCTTCTTCCACCTGTTGCTGACGCTGGCTCAGGTATGCTTTCAGGTTAAAGGTTTGGGCAACCAAGCGGGGTTTCCTCTCAACTCGGCAATGGGGGGATCCTTGTCGAGCCGTTCTTCAACAGACTTGTCAGGTGTCATTATCTCATGTTCACTTTAATTGGGGATCCCAGCCCAGAGGCCAAAAGGGTAAGAAGTAACAGCAAGTTGCAGCCGATGAAGAAACTGCAGGGATCCTGAGCCGCCAACTTGCGGTTGCTGTCGCCACAATGTCAGGATTCATAAGGATCTTTAGCCGGATTGCCCTCCTATGTCCCACTCGCCTGTTCAGCTCAGCGCCACCTCCTCCACCGCCAGCGGTGCGGAGCACTTGGGTGACCGTTTGCTGCGGGCGGCCCGAGGGGAAGTGCTGGAGCGCCCTCCAGTTTGGATGATGCGCCAGGCGGGTCGCTACATGGCGGCCTACCGCGAGCTGCAAAGCAAGTACACCTTTAAGCAGCGTTGCGAGATCCCGGAGCTGGCCGTCGAGATCTCGTTGCAACCGTTTCGGGCCTTTGCCCCTGATGGGGTGATCCTGTTCAGCGATATCCTCACCCCCCTTGAGGGCATGGGGATCCCTTTTGAGCTGGTGGAGCATCAGGGGCCGATCATCGACCCGCCGATTCGTTCGCAAGCCCAAATTGAACGCATCCGCCTCCTGGAACCGGAAGAAAGTCTGCCCTTTATCAAGACCATTCTCAGCACCCTGCGCCGCGAGGTGGAAGGGAAAGCAACGCTGCTGGGGTTTGTCGGCTCCCCCTGGACTCTGGCCTGCTATGCTGTGGAAGGGCGCAGCTCCAAAGATTACGCCCACATCAAAAGCTTGGCCTTTACACAGCCGCCATTGCTGCATCAGTTGCTGAGCAAGCTGGCCGACAGCATTGCCCGCTACGTGATCTACCAGATCGAGGGCGGTGCCCAGGTGGTGCAGTTGTTCGATACTTGGGCCGGACAGCTCAGCCCAGCCGATTACGAGTGTTGGGCCTTGCCCTACCAAAAGCAAATTGTGGATCAGGTGAAAGCTCGGTATCCGCAGGTGCCACTGATCCTCTACATCAACGGCAGCGCCGCTTTGCTGGAGCGGGTGGGCAAAGCCGGCATCGACGTGTTCAGCCTCGATTGGATGAGCGACATGGCAGAGGCCAGGGCTCGCCTGGGATCCCTAGCGGTGCAGGGCAATCTGGATCCAATGGTGTTGCTGGGATCCCCGGAGTTCATCCGGCAGCGCACCCTAGAGGTGATTCGAAAAGCCGGATCCCGTGGACACATCATGAACTTGGGCCATGGCATCCACCCAAGCACTCCAGAGGCCAATGTCCATCACTTTTTCGAGACGGTGCGCCAGTCGGCAGAGCTGATACATTTACGCTGAACACTGCTGAACATCACTGTTCAACTATGCAGCGATAGCATTCTGTTTGTTTCCATTCGCGTTAGCGGGACGGAGT
>NZ_JBSSDA010000008.1:0-125599 GCF_054060305.1 Thermostichus sp. OS-CIW-31
GGCGATGGTTGACTGAACAGCTTACTTGTCAAGGTTCTGGGGCGCCGGGGCTGGGTGGCCTTGTGGCGCTTTACTACCCTATCCCCACCACCACCCCCACGTCAAGATATCCAACCCAAAGTTTTTTGAAGCCAGAAGGGATCCGGATCCACCGTTAGACTGTTGAAGTGAGCTCAGATTGAGTTAGACGGGTCTATGGGGATTGTGATTGGGGCTGTTGCTCCTGACTTTAGCTTGCCTGCGGTGGGGAAAGGGATCCAGAAGGGAGCCCAGATTTCACTGGCGGCCTACCGGGGCAAGAGCAAGGTGTTGCTGGCTTTTTACCCGGCGGACTTTTCCCCGGTGTGCACGAGCGAGATGCGCTGCTTTCGGGAGGATTGGGAAGCTTTCCGGGCCGCGGGCTGCGAGATCTTGGGGATCAGCAGCGATCCCCTCTCCAGGCACCAAGCCTTTGCCGAGCAGCTTAAGCTGGAGTTTCCTTTGCTGAGCGATGTGGACAGAACCGTGAGCCAGCAGTACGGGGTGGACAGCCTGCTGGGGACGCGGCGGGCTTATTTTTTGGTGGATAGCCAAGGGATCCTACGCTACCAGCATGTGGAGTGGCTGCCCTTGTTCAAGCGAGACAACCGGGAGCTGCTGGAGGCCGTGAGGGCGATTAGGTGACATACTCCCATCACTGACCCTACAGGTACAGCGTGGGCTTCGCGCTTCATCGGGGAGCTACTGCAAGAACCCTCCACGCGCAGACACGGGATGTCCCACCGCGTAGCTGTACCAGATTCCGGCAACGCCGTTTTGTACAGCCATGTTGATTATGGCACAGGATATATACGCCTTTCATCCCGACCCTCCTGCTGTTGCAGAGAGTGCGGGGCTTCCCGGCGGTTTAGCTAAACGGGGGATCCTCTGGGGTGGGCCAGAGAACCTGTTGCGGCTGTCCGGTGTCCGGCAGGGAGAGGGGAGTGTGGCCAAGGGGCTCCAGAAGCCAGCTACGCTGGGGCGGGCTCCAGTTGCCCTGGCGGGCCTCGATCTCCAGAATGAGCTGGCCATTTTGCTGTCGCAAGCGGAAGAGGGTGGTGGCCCAGGCTCCTGCTCGATGGGCGAGGGTTTCCCCGTTGTCTTCGTAGAGAGTGAAGCTGCCGTTGCCGGGGTAGAGCTTGAGGCGCAGTTGGTCACGGCGCAGGCGGACGGTGGATGGGCAGGGGGGAGCCAGAGGCAGGATGGAGCCACCCTGCACAAACAATGGCAGTTGCTCAAGAGGGGCAGGGGCGAGAATGTAGCCGGGGCCGGTGTGGGCCTGACCTGTCCACCAATCGAACCAAGTGCCCTGGGGCAGATAAACAGCGCGGCACCGCATGCCAGGCCGAACCACAGGGGCAGCTAGGAGGGCGGATCCCAGCATGGCTTGATCTGAGATCTCGTAGGTTTGCGGATCGTCGGGAAACTCATAGAGAAGGGGGCGCAAGATGGGAGATCCGGTTTGGCTGGACTCCCAGAAAAGGCTGTAGAGGTAGGGTAGCAGTTGGTAGCGCAACTGGATGGCCTGCCGGCAGATGGCTTCAATCTCTGGGCCAAAGCTCCAAGGCTCGTGGGGGCGGGTGCCCAGGGCGCTGTGGCCGCGCATGAGGGGGTAAAGAATTCCCATTTGCATCCAACGGGCAAACAGCTCGGGAGTGGCATTGCCACCGAAGCCGCCGATGTCCGCGCCGACAAAGCTAACTCCCGACAGGCCCAGGTTTAGGAGCATGGGCAGGGACATCTCCAGGTGTTCCCAGGAGGATTGGTTGTCGCCCGTCCAGACGGCAGACCAGCGTTGGATCCCGGCAAAGCCGGAGCGAGTCAGCACGAAGGGGCGCCGGTTGAGGTTGAGCCGTTCCAAGCCTTCGCGGGAAGCGCGCGCCATCAGCAAGCCGTAGAGGTTGTGAACTTCGGCGTGGGTGGTACGTTCGCCGGGAGGGCCTTGGGGGGCATCGAGGGGGATATCGACGATCTGGCCGCCGTCTCCAAAGGGGCGGTCGTTGAGGGCCGGCTCGTTCATGTCGTTCCAGATGCCATCCACACCGGCTTGGGTGAGAACCCGTTGCCAGGATCCCCACCACTGCCGCACTCCAGGGCGCAAGAAGTCGGGAAAGAGGACTTTGCCTGGCCAAACGTAGCCATGGAAGAGGTGGCCGTCGGCGCGGCGGATAAAGAAATCCTGGGCCAAGCCCTCGTCGAAGACGGCGTAGTCGGCTTCGGGCTCGAACTTGACGCCGGGATCCACAATGGCTACCACCCGGAAGCCAGCCTCGTGGAGTTGGGCCATCAGCCGGGCCGGTTCGGGGAAGCGGCGGGGATCCCAGGTGAAGACGCGGTAGCCGCGCATGTAGTCGATATCCAAGTAAATGACGTCGCAGGGGATCTGCCGCTGGCGAAATTGCTGCGCAACGGTTTGAACCTGGGCGGCGCTGGCGTAGCTCCAGCGGCACTGTTGGTAGCCCAAGGCCCAGAGGGGAGGAAGGGGAGGCCGCCCGGTAAGTTGGGTATAGGTATCGAGCACCAAGTCTGGAGTGGGGCCGTAAATGAGGTAGTAGTCCAGCTCTGGGGCATGCACTTCGATGGCCCACTGCTCGGGATCCGTCTCCCCCAGATCGAACCGGCTCCAGTGGGTACAGTGCAGGAATAAGCCGTAGCAGAGGCCAGGGCGAAGCAACAAGGCAAAGGGAATGGCCTGGTAGAGATTGTCGCTGTGGGCATCGTAGTTCCAGCAGTCGCGAGTCCAGTGGCTGTAGCGCCGACCCCGTTTGTTGAGTAGCCCCGCCCGTTCCCCTAGGCCATAGATGTGCTCGGCAGGGTGGAGGTGTTTGACCAGGCGGATGCTATCGGATCCCCAGGTAAGCCCAGAGGAGACATCGGCGCAAAACTCTTGCCCTTGAGAGTCTTGAAAACTAAACCGGATGGGATCCCGGTCGATGCGGACTTGCACCAGCGAGGTGGACAGGTGGACTTGGGCAGGGCTTTCCTGCAGTTGAAAGGAAGTCGGGGGCCACTCTTCGTCGGCTAGGGCAACATCCCAAGAACGGCGGGGCAAAAAGTCTCCGCTGGGGCCATTTGCGCTAGCGGGACGGAGTCCGAAGCGCAGCCGAAACAGGCGGGGGGTGAGGATCTGCACAGACCAGCAGCCCTGGGCACAGATGAGGTGGATCCCGCGAGAGTGAGCCTGGAGCTGTTGCAGGGATCCACAAGTTTGCCTTTGGGGTGGGCGGGCGGGGGATTGGCCGTTCGCGCCCGCGGGATCGAGTCCCAAGATCTCGCCAGGTTCCAGCATGCTTTGGAGACAGATTGCTGCTCTCAAGGCTAGCCTATGGCCGGGAGGGGACAGGGGGTTGCCCACTCTGGTCCGCAGTGGGTTTTACCCTCATCGGTACCCATCTCCAGAAGAGCAGCAGTAATAATCGACTAGCTCAGACCCCAGAATCCATCGCGAAAACGAGGCGGCAATGGCCATGAGGATCCCGGTGAGCAAACTTCTCTCCGCGCTACTGCTTTTGGGAGGGTTGTCCGCCCCCCCTGCCGTGGTGGCCTATCCGGTCAGCCCTGAAACGGTGATGGCCCTGCAACAGGGGGATCATGCCCAAGCCCTACCCAGAGCCAGAACAGAGCAGCGTTTTCGGGTCGTGACTCTGGCAACCGGGCTGGAGCATCCCTGGGGGATGGCCTTTCTGCCAGATGGGACAATCGTGGTAACCGAACGACCAGGCCGGCTGCGCCGGGTTACCGACCAGGGGTTGGATCCCCAGCCCATAGCCGGTGTGCCAGAAGTATTTGCCCGCGGACAGGGGGGCCTGCTGGACATTGCCTTGCACCCTAATTACGCGGAGAACGGCTGGATTTACCTGTCCTATGCCGCTCCTGGGCCGGGCGGCGGGGGAACCCGAGTGGCGCGGGCCCGCTTGGGGGAGAAGGGACTCCAGGATCTGGAGGTGATTTTCGACATGGAGCGCAAGACCCCCGCTCAACAGCACTTTGGCTCCCGCCTGGCCTTTGATGAACAGGGATTTCTCTACATCAGCACCGGCGACCGCGGAGAGCGGCATCGGGCCCAGGATCTGGGGGATGCTGCCGGCAAGGTGTTGCGCGTCACTGATTCAGGAGGGATCCCGGCGGACAACCCATTTGTCGGCCAAGCAGGGGCTTTGCCGGAAACTTTTACCTATGGCCACCGCAACATTCAGGGAATGGCCCGCCACCCTGAAACAGGGGCAATTTGGTCCCATGAACATGGGCCGCAGGGTGGGGACGAGATCAACATCTTGGCCCCCGGCGTCAACTACGGCTGGCCCCTAATCACCCACGGTCGAGAATATACGGGAGAACCCGTCGGCCAAGGACTGGCGGCAGCTCCCGGCTTGGCTTCCCCTCTGCTGCACTGGACGCCCTCTATCGCTCCTTCTGGCATGACTTTCTACACGGGGGAGGCTTTCCCCGAATGGCGGGGCAACCTGTTTGTGGGGGCGCTGGCCGGGCAACACTTGGCCCGTCTGGTACTGGATGGAGAGCGCGTGGTGGCAGAAGAGCGTCTCTTAGAGGGGGCGGTGGGCCGCATTCGCGATGTGCGGCAGGGGCCGGATGGACTCCTTTACCTGTTGACGGACGCCCCGAATGGATCCCTGCTGCGCCTGGAGCCAGCACCCTGAAGGCATCGGCTCGGAGGAGAAGAGGAGCTGCCTTGATCCCGCTTGCAACCGTCTGGCGGGACGGGGATTTTCTCCAGAGTAGGGCTGGGGAACTCAGAAGCTGAGGCTCTCCCAAGAAACGTTGATGTCTTCCAAAAGCAGCGACTTGTTGTAGATCTGCAGGATAATCAACAAAAAGACGGCGAATAGGGCCATGAAGACCGCCATCAGGGGCGTGGTGCCCCAGCCGGGAGCCACTTTGCCGTATTCCGAGTTGAGAGGACGCAGCAGATCGCCCAGTTTGGTACGAATGGCCATAGGTTCTCGCTTAGAAACCGAACACGTTGACGAAGTCGAAGATAGCAGGCTCGAAGGCGGATCCCTGGTGCTCAGCACCGCCAAAGCAGCCGCCTTTTAAAATCACGCTATCAGAATCTGGCCGAACCTTTTTGTCTTGGGCAATGAATTGTAAACTTGTGTAATACTGTAGTCGAATACTCTCAGGATCAAAGACAACGATATGGAGCCCACCTTTTCCCTGATTGTGGCGATTGCGGCAGTTACCATCTGCATCACTGCGTTTGCCATCTACACGGCCTTTGGCCCCCCTTCCAAGGACTTGCAGGATCCCTACGAGATGCACGAGGATTAAGGCCTGTCGTTGGGATATCTGGGTAAATGTCTGCTCGGTTGACCCCCCGTCTCTCCTTTCACAAGTACCAGGGGTTGGGGAACGATTTTATCTTGGTGGACAACCGCTGGCAGTCTCAACCCTGCTTGAGCCCGGAAGAGGCCGTCGCCCTTTGCGATCGCCGCTTTGGGGTAGGAGCCGATGGAGTTATTTTCCTGCTGCCAGGGCAGGAGGGGGCGGACTTTAGCATGCGCCTCTTCAACAGCGATGGTTCCGAGGCGGAGATGTGCGGCAATGGGATCCGCTGTTTGGCCCGCTTTCTGCAGGACTTGGGGATCCCAGGTCGGGATGGCGCCTACCAGATCCACACCTTGGCGGGGCGAATCGTGCCGCAGGTGCGGGCAGATGGGCTGGTCACAGTGGACATGGGGATCCCTCGCCTTTTGGCCAAGCAAATCCCCACCACCCTGGTCGAACCGGATGAGAAGGTCATTCGGCAGCCGCTTGCAGTGGCCGGGCGAGAGTGGCGGGTGACGGCGGTGAGCATGGGCAACCCTCATTGTGTGGTCTTCCTGGAAGAAGAGGGATCCCTGGAGGAGCTGGACTTGGCAGCTGTGGGCCCCCTGTTTGAGCATCATCCGGCCTTTCCTGAGCGCACCAACACCGAATTTGTGCAGGTGCTCAGCCCGACTCGTCTGCGCCTACGGGTTTGGGAGCGGGGAGCAGGGGCAACGCTGGCTTGTGGGACGGGTGCCTGTGCTGTTTTGGTGGCTGCTGTTTTGGAGGAGCGCGCAGAATCGCAAGCTACAGTAGAACTGCCGGGAGGAAATCTGGAAATTCGCTGGGATCCGAGCACACAGCACGTGTGGATGACCGGCCCTGCCCTACACGTCTTCAGCGGCACCACTGCCGGTTGAGAACTAGGCTCCCAGACCCAACAGGAGGATGGCCAGCAGGCCGAGGATCCCATAGGCAACGCTCCAGCCCTGCCGCCAGATCAGCGCCACTGCCAGGCCCAATAAGACCAAGCCCAAGCCCAGGCCAAGGCGGAGAAATAGAGGGTGTACAAACTGGCTGAGGGAGCGTTTGAGCCAGGGGAAGATCACCCCCAAGGCGAAGGCCAGTCCTACGGGGATCCAATCGATCCAACCTGTCTGCTCCCAGCCCCCCAACAGGTAAAAGCCGCCCAGACAAAGGCCCAGGCAGAAAAACAGCACCCGCATGCCGGGATAGTCTTGTCGATAGTTGAAAGCAAGGCTTCGGAGCTCCTTGGGGTGGGCAAAGACCAATGGCTCTACAGCAAAGCTTTCGCTCCACTCCGGCGCTTCTTCGGTTTGTCCGCGGCACCAAAGGTAAACGTTGACCTTGCGCAACCCTTGCAGCAGAGAGGCTTCCACCGCACTGCGCACCACCTCCATCACCTGCAGGGTATCCACCACATCGCCCGGCAGCCGTTCCAGCAGCACGTTGAGAACAGGCCCCTTCAGCTCGGCTCGGCCAAACAGCCGCAAGTTGGCAAGCTTGTAATCGAGGATTTGGTTCAAGATTTTGAGCTGGCGGCGCATGGGATCCCGTAAACAGTGAACCGTCGTTCGAATGGTTGACTCCAAGCTTCAACATGACCGGTATGACCAGTTTAATGGCTTGGGCCAGAGCAGCAGAGGAGAGGCGTTGCCGGTGTGAAAGGGAAGTGGGACTATCCCATGAGGGTGCGAATGCACCGGCGAATGCTGAGGTTGGATTGCTCCAAGTCGGCAAATCCGCTCAGAAGAGTTCCCTGGCCGTCCAACAGCAACAAAACAGCCTGGCGGCGAAAATTGATCCCAGGCAAAGCTGCAGCGGCTATTTCTTGCAGCTTCTGGATGGTTGCTCCCTCAAAATCGACCGAGACATACACAAACGGAGAAACCAGGCGGGGATCCGTCGGTACACTCTCCCGGATGGCCTGCAAAACCAAGTGGCGCACCAGCAGCAGCCCCCTGCCATCCACCAGCACGATCTGGCGCAGCCGAGGGTTTTGCCCAAACTCCAGGGCCAAACTTTTGGAGAGGGCTTCCGATTGCGAGCGGGTTTGGCTGTTGGTCAAGATCAACGCTTGAATGCCCTCATACCGACTTAGGTCAAGCCGATCCCCAGAAACGCTTTCCACCTTGAGGTCAAGAGATGTTTTGGGGTTGCCGTTGCTGGGGCAGTTGCCAGCTTGGGCGGGATCGAACGCACCTTGAGAAAGCAGGGCAAGGGTGGCAAACCCCAAAGCCACAAGTCTCTTTTGAACGCAAAGCCAGCAGCGGTTAGCCGGGGCACAGCAGCAGGACAGCACTCGGTTCATGGCGGAGAGCTCTGGAGCGGGCCGGCCAAATCTTAACCGATCTTCATCTTTGGTGCTCCAAAATGCCCTCTGGGCTTCTCATCCCCATTGGGTTGGTGCCCATAATGGAAGGCAGTTTCTGGTTTGCTGGCCATGACTCACGCCTCTTTGCTGGATGCCCTCAACCCTTCTCAACGGCAAGCGGTGCAACACTTTTGTGGCCCGCTGCTGGTGGTGGCGGGGGCAGGTTCCGGCAAGACGCGCGCCCTCACCCACCGCATTGCCTACCTGGTTCGCCACTATCGGGTGGATCCAGGAGAAATTTTGGCCGTGACCTTCACCAACAAGGCCGCCCGTGAGATGAAAGAGCGCATTGAGCAGCTCTTTGCCGAACAAGAAGCTCAAGAACAATTTGGGATCCCCTTAGAGGAATTGGAGCCGGCCCAGGCAACGCGACTAAAATCTGCTGTTTACCACCGCTGGATTAAGCCTCTTTGGATTGGCACGTTCCACAGCTTATTTGCCCAGATCCTGCGCCTGGAGATCGAAAAATATCAGGATCCCAAGGGGCGCAAGTGGACTCGCCACTTCTCGATCTTCGATGAATCAGATGCCCAATCTCTGGTGAAGGAGATTGTAACCAAGCAACTGAACTTGGATGAGCGCAAGTTTGATCCAAGGTCGGTACGCTACGCCATTAGCAATGCCAAAAACCAAGGTTGGACTCCTGCCGACCTGGAGCGCAATCAGCCCAACTTCCGTGGCCGTACCATTGCCCAAGTTTACGAAATCTATGAAGACCAACTGGCAGCCAACAATGCTCTGGACTTTGATAACTTGATTTGGATACCAGTGCAGCTTTTTCGACAAAACGAGCAGGTGTTGGCTTACTGGCACCAACGATTTCGACACATTTTGGTGGATGAATACCAAGACACCAACCGCACTCAGTATGAGTTGATTCGTCTGTTGGCCACCAACGGCGAGACCTGCAGATCTCGGTTGGATTGGAGAAACCGATCGATCTTTGTGGTGGGAGACGCCGATCAAAGCATCTATCGGTTTCGCGGGGCAGATTTTACCATCTTGCTGGAGTTTCAAGAGACCTTTGGAGATGGCCTCCCGGATGATGATACCCGCACCATGATCAAGCTGGAGGAGAACTATCGCTCTACAGCTACCATTCTGCAGGCAGCTAACGCTCTCATCGAGAAAAATACAGAGCGCATTGATAAAGTTCTCAGGCCAACCCGTCAGCAAGGAAGTCCGATTTTCCTTCATCAGGCGGATGACGAGATTGCAGAGGCCGAGTTTGTTGTCAATACCATCCGGCGGTTACACAGCCAAAATGCCAATGCTTTCTCCTGGGGAGATTTTGCCATTCTCTACCGCACCAACGCTCAATCCCGTCCTTTTGAAGAGGTTTTGCTGCGGTGGGGGATCCCTTACACGGTGGTGGGCGGACTGCGATTTTACGATCGCAAAGAAATTAAGGATGTCCTGGCCTATTTGCGGGTTGTGGCCAACCCTGCCGACTCCTTTAGCCTGCTGCGAATTATTAACGTGCCGCGCCGTGGCATCGGCAAATCTACTCTGGACAAGCTGACCGAAGCGGCGGCGGCTCTCAACGTGCCTTTGTGGGCAATTCTCAGCGATGAAACCTCTGTAAGTAGCTTGGCGGGCCGTTCGGCTAAGCCTGTCATTCAGTTTGCTCAGTTGATTCAGCATTGGCATCGACAGGCTTCTCAGACTTCAGCCGCCACCCTTATCGAAGGGTTGCTAAGGGATTCCGGCTATTTGGAGGATCTCAAGGCACAGGGTACAGACGAAGCCGAAGAAAGAGCGGCCAACGTGATGGAACTTTACAATGCCGCTCGCCAATTCGAGGAAGAACAGGAGGATCCCAGCCTTGAGGCTTTTTTGAGCAATGTGTCTTTGGCTTCCGACTTAGATAACCTTCAGGAAGGCGCTGAGAAAGTTTCGCTAATGACGTTGCACTCTTCCAAAGGTTTGGAGTTTCCTGTTGTGTTCTTGGTGGGGGTGGAACAGGGTCTATTTCCCAATTTCCGGGCTTTGGAGGATCCCGCTGCTTTGGAAGAAGAGCGACGCCTTTGCTACGTGGGCATTACCCGTGCCCGTGAGCAGTTGTATATCAGCCACGCCAGGGAAAGGATGCTCTACGGCAACCGAGAACCGGCCATTCCTTCCGTATTTTTAAGTGAGCTACCTCAAGAGTTGATCGAGTCCGACAGGCGCGGAGCCCCTTCTCGACAGCTTTCCCACGGCAGTGGACTGTCCCTTTCAGATGCACCCAAGGCCAGGCCCAATCGCCGCCAAAGCCGTTCAGAACAGTGGGCGATTGGAGATCGTTTGCAACATCCCCAATTCGGACAAGGCCAGATTACCCATGTGTTCGGCAGTGGTGAACGGGTCACGATTGCGGTGAGGTTTCCCGCTATCGGTCAACAGAAAATCTTGGATCCCCGTATCGCTCCTATTCAAAAGCTTAGCTAGGCGGCTGAACTCGGAAGGGCTCCAGCGATGAAGAGAGGCAAAGGGAAGTGCTGTAGAAGTCCGTAGCTCATTCGAGATTGCCTTGCCGTTGACGTCGTTGGTGATCCCTTGCTTTATATGTGTTTGCTTTATATGTGTTGCTGCACGACGGGGAAAGCAAAACCTCAGCTCCCCCTTTCCCTGATTTGACCGTTGCCCAACCCTCGACCTTACCTCTGCCCCCTCGTCACTAATTGCTTGTAATTGCTTGACTACCCGGTCTTGGGATCCCTCGCCAGGCTTAACCCAGTCGGCTGGGACTGAGTTGTCTCGGCTCTGTCCGGTACCAGGCGCAGGGGCGGGCCAAAGCGGCCAACCGCTACAGTGTTGTTCAGGGCCGGGATCTGGCGGATGGATCCCTGGCGTAGGCAGCGGTGTAGACGGCGCAGCAGGAAGAGGTCGGCTTCGGAGCACTCCTCTCGAAATAGCCTTACGTTAAGTTCGTGTTCCTGAGCAGCGGTGAGCAAACCGGTCATCATGGCGGTTTGAATGATCTGCTGCACGGTTATGGTTGTCGCTTCATCCATAGGTTTAGGCGATTGGATGGAGACCTTTTGCTGCTCTTATTCTCGACAAATCCCTCTGATATTGACTCCGCCAAATAGCGGATTCGGTATGCGCGCACTTTGTCTTCTTTCTCGGTGCTCGGAAATAGGGCTTTCCAGATACCCATTGACCTTCTGAGCCATCCGGATTCCGTGTAGGCGAAAAGCTTGAAATCTTTGTGTCACAAGCCTTTCTAATCGAAGTGGGAGCAGAGCCAACAATTGGATACGTAGGGATCCCATCCTCACCGCAGTACAAAATTAGACTCAACAGTGAGTTGCTTGAACTGGCCAAAGAGGTGCTGATCCCATGATTTTTCGAGCTGTTGTTTGAGGCCGTAACAGATATCTGTGGCAATACGGAAGTAAACTACCCGACCCTGACTGCTTCGCAGTACAGGGCGGGCTTTCGGTAGCCCTGCAGTTGGCAAGCCAACCACGAACCTCTAGGCTGGTTTACAGCAGCCCCCAAAAGCGCAATCACATTCGCACCATTCAAATCCGCATCCCCTTCCCATCCACAGTGTCCACACTTAAACTTCTTTCCACTGCGGTAGGATTGCGCAGGGTCGGGATGAATGTGCAAACACCGGTGGCAGGTCTGCGACGTGTAGGCAGGCGGAACAAGAATCAGAGCAACCCCCGCACGCAGAGCCTTGTACTCCAAAAATTGACGGAGTTGATAAAACGCCCAACTGTTGGCCCTGCGCCGTTCGGCTTTGCTGCGTGGCTGTTGATTGACCCTTTCCCGAATCCCTGTCAAGTCTTCCAGAGCAATAGCGCTGTTGGTAGCCTTTGCCCTAGAGACAATAGCTTTGGAGATGCGATGATTGACCCACGCCTGAAAGCGTCTCTCCTTGCCAGACAGCCGTTGCAACAGTTCTCTGCATCTGCGCCGCGAACTGCGTGTGCCCTTACTGGCTTTGCGTTGGAGTGCCGCCCTCAACCGGGAGTAGTGGTCTCGGACTCTGTTCAACTGCTGTCCATTCCAGTTGTCCCCCTCTGACGTATGGGCAATATCTGTCCTTCCAAAGTCCACCCCGATCACCTTGTCGGTATCTTGTTGCTTGGGTGGTTTTTTCTCTACGCAAATCTGGATGTCGTAGGAGCCATCCTTCCGCTGGACTAGGGTGGCCGATTTGGGGTTAGAACCAGCCAGCATCCCACGCTGGTAGTTGCCAATGGCTAGTTCAAAGCGCTCTCTCCCTTCCACCGTGGTCAGCGACACCGTCCAGTCTTTCTCGCGGAATGAAAAGATACGTGCGTCGTAGGTAACGAACCTACGCTTGAACTCTTTAACCGGACGGTTGCGCTGTCTCGCCACTTTGCGAGCGCCCGCCACCCGTCTGCACACCTGTTGAGCCAAGTTACTGGACAAGCCGAACCGAGCTCGAATCTCGTAGTAGCAAAGGGATTGCAACTTGACCGCGTTGACGATCTTCTCCGGCGTGTTCTGGTTGACCCAGTTCAACGCCTGCACAAAGACATCCATTGTCGCATCCAACTTTGCGGCTTGCGACTGGGACACCTTGAGCTTGCAGGGGACGGTCAGGACTTGGGTCATGGTTCTATCATAACTTCCGCATTCCTCCCGACACTGACCCTACGGGTACAGTGCGGGGCTCCTACGATTTCTAGCTGAGAAGCGATGTTCGTCACCGACAAATGGCGTAGGGCTGCTTGGCTTTTTGTCTGTACCTTGTCGGCAATGAAGGCATAGAGGATGAGCAACAGCCTTGTGTTAGGGTGGGGGCATTCTAGGGTGGCAATGGGCTGTGTCAGAAACTCCACAAACAGTCGGCTGTGCTGCCCCTCTGGGCTGCTGTGGCTGCGGCTGTCTGGGCCTGCTGGCGGTGCTGGGCTTGGGGCTGGCGGGGGCAGGGATCCTGATCTGGAATGGGATCCGCACTTCGGGTGCCTATCGCACCTACCAATTGGCGGTGGAGCAGCTCGAACAAAATGCCGTGGTGGTGGAACGTCTGGGGGAACCCTTGAGGCCGGGATGGCCCTCGCGGCTGCGTTTTCAGGAAAATGAGGAAGCGGGCTGGGTGTGTCTGTTCTTTTTGATTACAGGGGCCCAGCGCACCGGCGATGTGGTGGTGGAATCGGAGCGGGGCATGGCCGGCTCGGCATGGCAGTTGCGCCATCTGCAAGTGAAAGTTGACGGGGATCCGCAGGCCATTCAGGTCATCGAGGGGGAATCTCGGTGTGAAAAGGAAGAGTCGGATGGAGAAGCCCTGCCCCTGCAGCCAGAAGGCGACATCTAGGTAGCCGGATATGCTCAGCCGCGGGTAGAGTCCGTCCCGCTGACGCGAACGGTTGTGGCCTTGTTGGATCCCTATGCGGTCGCTCCCTTACCTGCGCTTGCTGCTGTTGTTGGCGCTGTTGGCCTCGTTCACCGGGCTGATCGTTTGGCTAATCCAATCGTTTCTCGATCTGTACTACGCCACCCGCTACCACCCGATTTTGGGGGGGCTGTTGATCGGGGTGCTGGTGCTGCTGCTGCTGGTGTTTTTGGCCGCTGCCATCTACTACTTGTTTCTGTTTCGCCAACCCGCCCCCAGCAGGAGGGAAATTACCCAACCCCTTGCCTTGCCGGAGACGGCTTTGGAAAAGCGGAAAGCGGCGCAACAGAACTTGGCTCAACTGGAGGCGCAGCTAGCGCAAATCCAGGATGAAGTGGCGCGGGCAGCGCTGGCAGAACGGTCGGCTCTGCTGGCCCAACAGTTGGCCCAGCCCCAGCTGAAGGTGGTGGTCTTCGGCACTGGGTCGGCGGGCAAGACTTCTTTGGTCAACGCGCTGCTGGGGCGGCGGGCGGGGGCGGTGGCGGCCACTCTGGGCACCACCCAGGCGGTGGCTTGTTACGATTGGAACTTGCCTGGGATCCCGCAGCCGGTGCAGATCCTGGATTGCCCCGGCATTTTGGAGATCGGCCCGGCAGGGGTGATGCGGGAACAGGAGGCGCAAGCCCAAGCCCAAGCTGCCGATCTGCTGCTGGTGGTGGTGGATGGGGATCTGCGCCAGTCAGAGGTGGATCCCTTGCGCCGGTTGATCGCCCTGGGCAAGCGGGCCTTGCTGATCCTGAACAAAGCGGATCGCTACACCTCAGAAGAACGGCAGATCCTCTTGCAACGCCTGCGGGAGCGGGTCTACCCCCTGATTCCACCTCAGGATGTGTTGATAGCTGCCGCTGCTCCAGCCCCTGTGCGGGTGGGATCCCAAACCTGGCGACCGGAGCCGGATGTGGCCGCCGTGCGGGATCGCGTGCAGGCAGTGCTCTATGCCGAAGGTGGATCCCTGGCCTTGGACAATGCCCTGCTGCAATCGCAACAGTTGGGGGAAGAGGCCAAGCGGATTCTCCAAGCCCAACTGCGCCGCCAAGCCGAGGAAGTGATCGATCGCTTTCAGTGGATTGTTACAGGAGTGGTGTTCGCCAACCCCATCCCGGCGGTGGATCTGCTGGCCATTGCCGCCATCAACGCCCAGATGGTGGTGGAACTGGGATCCCTTTACGGCTGCAAAATGAACCTGCAGCAGGGGCGGGAGCTGGCCTTGTCTCTGGCCAAAACCCTAGCGGGCTTGGGCTTGGTGGAAGGGGCGATCCAACTGACCACGGGGATCTTGGCCACCGTTGCCGAAGTGAGCGTCGTCGGTTTTCTGGCGACAGCCCCCATTCAGGCAGCCAGTGCTGGCTATCTCACCCGCATTGCCGGCAAGAGCTTCATTGAGTATTTCCAGCACAACCAAAGCTGGGGAGAAGGGGGGATGCAGGCGGTGGTCAAAGCCCAGGTGCAAAATACCCAAAAATCCGGTTGGCTCAAAGAGTTTGTCCGCGAGGCTTCCCGGCGCATCTTCCGAAATGGGATGGCCAACCCAAGGGATCCCTAATGGCCGCTCAGGGCAATATCCGTCGGCATGAAGGCCAGCTTCAGTTGCGCCACATAATCGGCGTAGCTCAGTGCCGGCCCAGTGTCCCAATCCGCCAAGCCATGCATGCACTTCGACCATTGAATGAAGGCGGCAGGATAGATATAGGCCAAACTGGGATCCTGCAAAACCTCTTTGGGCAGTGGAGAGGCCGACTTCAGCACTGCCAACAGAGCCGGCGGCTTGTGGAGAATCACGCGCGTGGCCTCAATCTGCTCTGGGGAAACCCTAAACTTGGTGGCGATAAACGGGATCACTCTGGAAATGGCCATCACCCAACACCAACCTCGCCTATAGAGGTAGGTTGCCCCCAAGCCGAGGGGCTGGCCTCAGGGATCCTACGGAGAGCGGAAAAGGAGTGATGAACATTGGCGAGGATGGCCGTGGGCGGGCCTGGGATCCCCTTGCTTGGAGCCGCTGCTCCTCGTTATCCTAGTAAAGCTGAAAAATCTGGGGAAACAGGTGAGCCGTGGCTAAAAAGAGCATGATCGAGCGGGAGAAAAAGCGCCAACGCTTGGTCGAGAAGTATCGGGAGAAGCGCCAACAACTGAAAGCAGCCATGGCCGATCCCAACATCGACCAGGCCACCCGCATGGAGCTGCACGCCCAACTGCAAAAACTCCCTCGGGCCAGCTCGCCCACACGCCTGCGCAACCGCTGCTGGAAAACCGGGCGTCCCCGGGGTTACTTCCGCGATTTCGGCCTGTGCCGCAACAGCCTGCGGGAAATGGCCCACAGAGGCTTATTGCCAGGTGTGGTCAAGTCTAGCTGGTAGTTGCCTGGCCTTCGCCGCTTGGTTATGCAGCCAAAACACCCTTTTGAGAGATCCTGAGTGGGCCTGCAACCTTTTCAGCTCTGCGACGAAGATCTCACCCCTGCAGTGGCAAAGGCCCTGGCCAGGGAACCTTACCTGGCCGTGGATACAGAAACAATGGGGTTGATCCCGCAGCGGGACAGGCTCTGCGTGGTGCAAATCGCCAACTCCGCCGGTGAGGTGGTGCTGTTGCGGCTGAGCCGCGGGGTAAAGCAGGCCCCCTTTTTGGCGGGGCTGCTGACGGATCCCAACATTGAAAAGATTTTCCACTACGCCCGCTTTGACCTGGCGATGCTGCGCTATCACCTGGGAATCCGGGCGTGGCCCGTCTTTTGCACCAAAATTGCCAGCAAACTGGCCCGCACCTACACCAGCAAACACAGCCTCAAAGATGTGGTGAGCGAGCTGTGCGGGGTCGAACTCAACAAAGCTGCCCAAAGCTCCGACTGGGGAGCCGTCCACGCGCTATCCGCCGAACAGCTGGAATATGCCGCCAACGATGTTCGCTATTTGATCCCGGTGCGCCACAAGTTGGCGGAGATGTTACGGCGGGAAGAACGCTGGGAGTTGGCGCAGCAGTGTTTCCAACATTTGCCTACTTTGGTAGAGCTGGATCTGTTGGGCTTCAGTAACGTCTTCGAACATCAGTAGGCGGGGCTTTACTTGATAGACAGTCACTGTCTTCGATGACCGGGCCCTCGGGGATCCCACATCTCCTGAAGCGGAAAATGGGGGGACCTCACCGGCCCACAAAGTATCTGGCAACACAGCTGGCTGCCCCTCTCTCTGATGTAGTGGGGATGGGGTTGGCCATACCAATCGAGATAAACCGGCCTGCAACCCTCATTGCTCCCGCCATCATCTGTCTGGATCAGGGGGATCAGCCCTCACTTGGGCCACTATGAAAATCATTGGAGTTGAGTCAATGTTGGAGTCGCAGAGGGTGGTTCAAAGTGGGTTATCTTCCCCCGCTGTTTCGGGCAAGCCCGTTCTGGAGTTGCGCCACGTCTCGCTGCAGTACCCCACCAAGGGATCCCCAGTCACGATCATCCGCGACGTCAGCTTTTCTGTTGCCCACTCGGAGTTTGTCTCCATTGTTGGGCCGAGCGGCTGTGGCAAGACTTCTCTTTTGAAGATGATGGCCGGCCTGAACACTGACCATGGCGGCACCCTCTACTTTCAGTTGCAGCCCATCGCCGGCCCCCTGAAGAGTGTGGGCATGGCCTTTCAAAACCCGGTGCTGCTGCCCTGGCGCACAACCCTGGAGAACGTGTTGCTGCCGTTGGAGGTGGTAGAGCCCTACAAGCGCACCTTCAAGCAAAACCTGGCCCAGCACGAGAAGTCGGCGCTGGAGCTGCTGGCCACCGTAGGCTTGGAGGGTTTTCAGAAAGCCTATCCTTGGCAGCTTTCTGGGGGAATGCGGCAGCGGGCTTCCCTGTGCCGCGCTTTGATCCATCAGCCGGAGCTGTTGTTGTTGGACGAACCTTTTGCCGCTTTGGATGCCTTTACCCGCGAGGATATGTGGGAAATGTTGCAGCGGCTGTGGCTGCGCACCGGCTGCACCGCCATTTTGATCACTCACGATTTGCGGGAGGCGGTTTTCCTCTCCGATACCATTTATGTGATGGGGCCACGGCCTAGCGAGATCATCTTTTCCCTCAAAGTGGATCTGCCCCGTCCACGCCCGCTGGAGATCTGCCTGACGGACGAGTTTCACCGCTTGGTCTCGGAAGTGCGCCAGCACATTCGGCGCAGCTATTAGGCCAAAGAGCCCTTGATCCAAAAAATCTGGAAAGGTTTGCTGGACAGGTTACCGCGCATCTCTGCCGAGGGATCCCATGAAAAAATCATTTGACCGATTTTTGCAGACCCAAACGGCTTCTGTGGTCTTGCCCGCTGTCACCATCGTTTTGACCCTTGTGCTCTGGCAGGTGGGGGTGGGGCTGTTCAACGTTCCTCGCTTCATTCTGCCGGCGCCCACCCAGATCCTCGCAGCCATGAACCAGTGGAGCCCGGTGATTCTGCGTCACTCCCTAACTACCCTCACTTCGACGCTGCTGGCCTTTGCGCTGGCTTTGGTGGGGGGGATATTGCTGGGATCGATCATCGGCAGCTCCCGCCTGGCCCATCTGTGTTTGTACCCGCTGCTGGTGGGGTTTAACACCATCCCGAAGGTGGCTTTGGTGCCGCTGCTGGCGATTTGGTTTGGCTTGGGCCTGATCCCGGCGGTGATCACGGCCTTTTTGCTGGCCTTTTTCCCCATTGCAGTCAATGTGGCGGTGGGGCTGGAGACGGTGGAAGCCGAGATGCGAGATGTGCTGCGCTCGCTGGGGGCCAGCTCTTGGGAGATTTTCACCAAGGTGGGGCTACCCCACAGCATGCCCTACCTGTTTGCCTCGTTGAAGGTGGCCATCTCCTTTGCTTTTGTCGGCTCGGTGATCTCGGAGACGGTGGCTTCCAACCAGGGGCTGGGCTACCTGATCGTGTCGGCCAGTTCTTCTTTTGATGTGCCTTTGGCCTTTGCGGGTTTGGCTGCCCTCGGCCTCATGGGTGTCTTGCTCTACACCTTTTTCGCGGCTCTGGAGCGCTATGTCCTGTCCTGGCGACAGTAGCATCTCTCCCCAGGGAGCCAACCCCTGCCTGAGCTAGCCCAGGTCTGGAAAGGTGGCTCGCACCGCCGGGTGGACGATCTTTCCTGCCCTGATGTTGAGCCCTTTGGCCAAGGCCGAGTCTTGTTCCAAAGCAGCGGCCAGGCCAAGGTTGGCCAGCTTGAGGATGTAGGGGAGTGTGGCGTTGACCAGCGCTTGGGTCGAAGTCCAGGGGACAGCCCCCGGCATGTTGGGAACGCCGTAGTGCAACACCCCGTGGGCTTCGTAAACCGGCTGGGCATGGGTGGTAACCCGTGTGGTAGCAATGCACCCCCCCTGATCCACCGCCACATCCACAATGAGGGAGCGAGGACGCATCTGGGCCACCAACTCTTCTCCCACCAAGACCGGCGCCCGCCTTCCCGGCACCAACACTGCCCCCACCAGCAGGTCGGCCTCGCGAACACACTCTTCCACGCTTTGGGCCGTGCTGTAGAGCAGCTCCACACGGGATCCAAAGAGCAGCTCCAGCTCGTTCAGCCGCTGCAGGTTGATGTCCAAAATCTGCGCCCGCGCCCCCAAGCCTACGGCCATTTTGGCCGCCTCGGTGCCCACCGTGCCTCCGCCCAAGATCACCACCCGTCCCGGCGATACCCCTGGGATCCCACCCAGCAACACGCCTCGCCCCCCCTGTTGTCGGGTGAGGTAATGGGCGCCAAACTGCACCGAGAGCCGCCCGGCAATCATGCTCATGGGCATCAACAAGGGCAGGGATCCATCTGCCAATTCCACCGTTTCATAGGCAAGGCAGGTGGCCCCCGATTGCAACAGCGCCTGGGTCAGCTCGCGGCTGGCGGCCAAGTGCAAATAGGTAAACAGGATGAGGTCGGGATGGAGCAGAGGATACTCGGCAGGCAAGGGCTCCTTTACCTTCACCACCAACTGCTGCTGGTAGATCTCCTCAGGGGTGGCGGCCAGTTTGGCCCCCGCTTTTTGGTAGTCCTCATCCGTGAAGCCCGCCCCCTGGCCTGCTTGGGTTTCCACCCACACCTGATGCCCCTGTTCGGTTAAGGCCCGCACCGCCGCCGGTGTCAGCCCGACACGGAACTCTTGCTCTTTGATCTCTTTGGGCACGCCAATTCGCATAGGGATCCCCGTAGGGCTGCTTTCCAGTCTAGACAGACTCTCCCCGCAATGGGATCCCTGGCCTGTTGATCCCTACCTTGTAAGGGGACGGAGGAAGGAGAAGCAAGGGAAGTTGATCCCTGTCTTCTGCAGGAGATTTTCGAGAACGTAGGACTGGCGGATGCTGGGGTGGATCTCTAGCGCAAGAAGCGGGCCAAAAGCAGCAGGCCGAGGCCGCCGAAGAGGATGTTGAAGCTCCAGGCCGCTGCCCAGGGGGGAAGGGCGCCGGCTTCTCCCAGGCTGCGAGACACGCTGAGCACCACGTAGTAGCCAAACACCAACAGGATCCCGAAGACGACGCCTCCGTAGCGTCCCACCCGCCGCGCGGTGGTGGATCCCAGGGGGAGCGAAATCAGCACGGCAAAAAAGCTGGCCAAGGGCAGGGAGAAGCGCATGTGGAACTCGGTGCGCAGAGCCTGAGTATTGAGATTGGAGCGGGCCAAACGGGAAATCCGCTCTGCCAGCTCCGGCAAGCTCAACTCGCTGGGGGGAACCGGCGGCTGCATTAGGGTAGCCAGATCCTGGGAAACTTGCAGCGGCTTGCGATGAAACGTTTGCTCGGCAATGCTGAGACCCGTGGGGCCGTAAAGGTGGGTCGCTCCTTCGCTGAGGCTCCACTCCAGTCCGTTCCACACTGCCTGAGCGGCCAAGGTCACTTCCGCCAACTGGTATTTGCCTCCCGGCAAGGGATCCACCCGCAAAATCGTAACATCTTGCATCGTATTTAACCGGGGATCCACTTGGCGGATGAAGAACCAGAGGTTGTCTTCGGTTTTGAAAAAGACATCGTATTGCACCGGGGTGGTGGCCTGGGCCAGCAAAGCTTGCTGATCGATCTGGCGGATTTGCTGTTTGCTGGCCGGCAGCAACACGTTGCTGATGAAAAAAGCGCTCAAGCTCATGGCCAACCCCACCAGCAGCAGGGGTCGGAAAATCCGGCTAAAAGGGATCCCGGCTGCCCGCATAGCGGTGATCTCGCTGTTGCCGCTCAGCTTGCCCAAGGTGAGCATGGTGGCAAAAAAGGCGGCAATGGGCATACCCAGCACCACCATCTCCGGCAGATCCAAAACCAAGAGGCGCAACACCGTCAGGGGGGGGATGGATCCCTCGACCAGCCGCTCGGCCAGGGTAAACAGTCGGCCCACCAGCAGCAGCAGGGTTCCCCCCGCAACACCGGTCAGCACTGGGGTGAGCATCTGCCCAAATAGATAGCGCTCCAGCAGCCAGAACTTGGTGAGCAACCGTGCCATGTTTGAGAATCGAAGGGGATCGCCCTTCTCCCCAAGGGAGAGGCGAGTTGCAATAGCCGAAGAATCGGCGGCAAAAGCCCTGAACCAGGCTTATCGATTTATTCTCGCTCAAGGGCTTGGGGCAGGTGGGGGAAACGACTCCGTTTTGTCGGCAGGATCCAAACGCGGCTGAGGAGAGTTGAGGGGAGGTTCGGACTCGGGATCCAGCTCGGCCCCCCAGGCGGCCAGGTAGGCCCGCTGTTCGGGGGAAAGGCGGCGAGCCTGGCGGAAATCTGCCCCTGCCACGATAGCTCCGGTGTAGGCTCCGGTCTTAAAATCCGGCTTTTGCCCCGGCTGAGCAGGGGAAGCCGTCTGAGGGGATCCCACAAACAGCAAAGCGCGGTAGAGATCGGCCCCGCGCAGGTCGGCATTCCGCAAGTTAGCTCCGCACAGATTGGTGTGGCTGAGATCGCAGCCGCTCAGGTTGGCCCGCTCCAGGCTGGCTTCGCTGAAATCCACCGCCCGCAACAGGGTGCCATGCAGGTCGGCTCCCTCCAGCATCGTGCCCAGGTTGACCACTCGGATCCCGTGCAGGCGATCCCGCTGGTAGCCCCCCTTGCCATCCAGGATAGGTCGGCCCAGGTGTTCGTCTCGCCGCAGAGGGCTGAGCAGGTTAGCGGTGG
Organism: Thermostichus sp. OS-CIW-31; assembly: GCF_054060305.1. Classification (NCBI taxonomy): domain Bacteria; kingdom Bacillati; phylum Cyanobacteriota; class Cyanophyceae; order Thermostichales; family Thermostichaceae; genus Thermostichus; species Thermostichus sp. OS-CIW-31. Next base: position 21,119 of record NZ_JBSSDA010000008.1, read on the forward strand.
AGAGAAAGCGCAGGATCTTGGCTTTGCCGAAGCGATCCACCCCGTTCAACAAAGCAGCCGTGCGCCCGGCAGCAATGGCCCGCTCCAGGGGCCAATCGTCCAACTGCCCATCGGGAGACAAGACCAGGTTGGAAATGCCTTCAAAGTAGGCGTCGATGGTCTGCTGCTGGGTAATGATATTCTGCTGAATGGTGAGATCGCGGGAGATGATGTACTGCCGCCAGGCAATGTAAGCAGCCAGGATGGCGATCAAGATCTGGCCTGTGGCCCCAAACACTTCTCCCAAAGCCCCAATCGCCTCCCAACTCAGGGATCCCAAGGCAGAAAACAGCCCGCTCCCAGCAACCCCTCCCATCAGGGCCAAGCTGAGGGCCACTCCCGCCCAGGCCAATTGAGGCCAAGTGGTCAGCCACTGCCAAAGACGGCGTCCGATCTGAGCCCAAAGCGATCGCCCCCACCAGCCCGCCAGGCCCAGCCAAGCCAGCACCGCCCCCCAGCCCAAGACCGGCTGAGCCATCAGCTTTCCCAAGAGCAGCAAGAAGGCCGGGATCCCCAACAGCAGCAGATGAATCAGGGGTTGCCACGGTGAGACCGGAGACAGCAGGATCCCGGATTCAAGCAGCGACGGCTCTTGGGGCAGATGTTCGGGGACAAGGGTTTTGTAGGTCATGGCGCAAGCAGGGAGGTTACTCTAGGGCTAGTGTTAGACTTGCAAAAAAAGCCTGCGTTAGTCCGTATTTGGAGTTGGCGGATAGGGCAGGATCCCGCCTACTCAGTTTGGTAGGATAACCTCGGCCTTTCTTCTCTAGCCCAGCCTGGTGTGAGGATAACCACCATGATCTCTTCCTTATTGTCCTTACTGCCTATTGGTCTGCAGAAATCCGGCGAACACCAATCTACAGCAGTCCTGCCCGGCCTGCGGGCGCAGCGCCATCGTTCTGCAATGCTGACGCGGCTGGCAACCTCTCTGATGCTTGGCACCACCTTACTGCTGACAGCAAAGTTGGATCCCGGCTGGGCGCAAACTTCCCTGGACACCGGCATTACCGGTGAGCAGACCCTGCCTCAAGCTCCCCCGCTCCCGGACAATCGCCCGGCCATTTTCGTGGATGCGGCCAACGGCAGCGATACCCGTGGGGATGGATCCCGCAATAACCCCTTCAAGACGATTACTTATGCCATTCAGCGGGCTCAAGCTGGCAGCGTCATTCAGCTTTTTCCTGGGGTGTATAGCGAGGAGAGCGGCGAAACCTTCCCCATTCGCCTGAAAGCGGGCCTCACCTTGCGTGGGGACGAGTCCACCTTGGGAGAGGGCTATCTCATCACCGGCGGCGGTACCTACATGAGCCCGACCCTAGGCCGACAAAATGTTGCTCTGCTGGCAGAGACCGGCGCAGAAGTGCGAGGAATTACCCTGCGCAACCAAGGGCGGCGCGGCTATGCCCTCTGGGTGGAATCGGCCTCCCCGCGCATTCTCAACAACAGCTTTGTGGGCAGCATCCACGATGGAATCTTCATCGCTGGCGCTGCCAATCCCTGGGTAGAGGGCAACCGCTTCTATAAAAACGGGGCCAACGGCATTTCCGTTTTGGGCACCTCCCAGCCCACCATCGTCAATAACCTGTTCCAAGAAACCGGCTTTGGCATCACCATCGACCAACGCTCGGCGCCTGTTGTGCGCAACAACCGCATTCTGCAGAACCGTACCGGCGTGGTTGTCGGGGGCAGCTCCAGGCCCATCCTGCGCAACAATCTCATCGCCCAGAACTTGGAGACCGGCCTCACCGCCATCACCACTGCCCAGCCGGATTTGGGCACGGCCACGGATCCCGGCAACAACATCTTTGAGGGCAACGGCCAATACGATATCAACAACGCCACCCGCGGCCTGCGCCTCAATGCCAACGGCAACCAACTGCGGGGCCAGGTCAAAGGGGATCTGGATCTGTCCGGTCAAACCACCGTTGCCGCCCTTCCCGACAGCGCTCCCCGCCCCATTGCCCCTGGCACTTTGGCTCTGCCCAGCGCTCCGGCCCAGCCGGCTACTCCCAGGGATCCCCGGCCAGCGGCTGAGACCCCCTCCACCTTACCGGTTGTGACGGTGCCGCAATCGACGGATCCCAGCCCAGTTGCCTCTCTATCGGGATCGGGGGGGCGCGTTTTGCCCAACGTTCCTGCCCAGCCGGCGGACACTCAACCCCAAGCGCAGGAGTTTGTTGCCGTCCCCTTCACGCCAGATGGCTCTACCGCACCTGCTCAGCCGGTTGGCCCTGCCCCCGCAGCTCCTGTTCCCAGGCCACCCTCGGCTCCCCTCACAGATATCACCACCCTTCTGCCCCCGCCGGCCCGTCGCTCATCGGCAGGGATCCCGGCCACTCCCTCTGCTCCCACTACAACTCCAGTTGCCCCCCCTGTGGTTGCTGTGGGTAACGACTCCGTTTCGCCAACGCGAACGGCAACTCAATTTCGCGTGTTGGTGACCCCCAAGAGCAGCGATGACTTGAACCGATTGCGGCAGCTCATCCCCGAGGCGGTGGAAACGGTTTTCAACGGCAGAACAGTGTTGCAGGCGGGCCTGTACGACAGTCGCAGCCAGGCCCAGTCGGTCTTGGATCGGCTGTTGGATGCCGGCTTTGAGGCGGTTGCCGAGATGATTTTCCGCTAGCGACCCCCCACACTGCCGGCTTGCTTCTCCATAGCGGTACGAGGGAGCTTTGATCCCAGTTCTTTGGCGGGGTGGCCAGCCATTGAGCCCAAGTCTCCTTGGTCGCTGGCAAGGGAATTGACTACAAGTGCTTGCCAAGAGCGATGACGGCTCGAACACCCCCTCTCTAGTCCAGCGGATCCAGTCGGTAGCGGCTGAGCCAGTGATCCAAATGCACTTCCTCCTCATCCAGCAGTTGGGCGTTGATCAACCCCCGTTTGAAAGCAAGGCGGATGGCTCTGGCCCGCAAGCTGAAAGTGGTTCCCCACTCGTCGCTCTCAATTTGGTCGTTGCTGACTTCTAACTTGTCGTAGAGGTTGCGCAGACGGTTGGTTACCCCTCGGCGGGACAAAAAGCGCCGTGCAGCAATGGCCTGGTCGGTGAGGCCAAGGGCAATGTCGATCAGCACTTCGTACTCGGCATCGCTGAGACCGGTGATTTTGTTTTGTGAACGGGAATCGACTCCGCGCACCTCTCGGTCGATCACGCATTGCTCATCCTGCACCACCGCTTGGATGGCGCTGACCAATTTTTCATCGGTGCAATTTTTCAAAAGGTAGCCATAGACAGTTTGCGGAGGCACGATCTTGTGCAGTTCCCGCACATAGACTTCATCGGCAAAATGCGACCAAAAAATGATGCGCGTGCTGGGGCACTCTGACCAAACCTGCCGCGCTACCTCGATCCCGGCCATCTCGGGCATGCGGATATCCATCAACACGAAGCTGGGGTGGTGCTGGCGGTAAAGTTCCAACGCCTCTCTACCATTCGAGGCTATATACACCGGGCCGAACTCAGGCAAATGTTGTGTTAGCAGGCTATGAACATGCTGACGGTAGAGAGCGTCATCTTCAGCAAGGAGGGTACTCACGGGCCTTTATCAGAATTACCGAATACTTTCTTTTCACTTCCTAACTCTAAAGACACCCACAAGGGAAGACAAGGCACTATTGAGCAGTACTCAATGGAGCAAGGGATCCCCTCCGCCGGCTATGAGTAGCAGCTCGGAAAAAGGATTTGGCCCCGCTCTGTCCTGTGGAGGTTGCGGTTTCCCCATAGCGCTCACGCAAACGGCCAATGAACTTCTCCACCGCAGACGTCGAAAACTTTTGATAAGCAGCAGTCTATGCTGTTTCTACGGCAGAGGCCAAAAATGCCTCAATCTCAGAGCGCTGGGGCAAGCTAGGTTGGGCTCCCGCACGGGTTACGGCCAAAGCAGCGGCGGCATTGGCAAAACGCAGGGCTTCCCTCAGGGATCCCCCGGCAGCCAAACAAGCAGCTAAGGCCCCACAAAACCCATCTCCGGCAGCGGTGGTATCCACCACTTCCACAGGATGAGCTGGCCAATGGCCACTTTCTTCCCCATCTGCCCAGACCAGCCCTGCCCCTCCCAAGGTGAGGATAACGGCTGGGATCCCGTGTTTCTGCAGTTCTTGAGCCACCTTTTGGGCTTGTTCCGGCGTCTCCACAGGGGATTGGGCAAGGGCAGCCGCTTCGGTTTCGTTGAGCACCAAGTAGCGAACCTGGCGCAACAGGGATCCCGGCAATGGCACGATGGGCGCAGGGTTGAGCAAAATCGGGATCCCTTGGGCAAAGGCTTGTTCTGCTGCAGCTTGCACGGTGGGCAGGGGGATTTCCAGTTGCAGCAGGAGCAGGGCCGCCGGGGTAAAGGGAGGCAAATGCTCCGGCAGATAGCGACCATTGGCTCCAGGGCTGACCACGATTCTGTTTTGCCCGCCGGGATCCACTGTGATCAAAGCTAGGCCGCTGGGCCCCTCCAACTGCCTCAGGTGGCGGGTATCCACGCCGTTGTGCTCCAGGTTCTCTTGGAGCAGACGCCCAAACTCATCGGATCCCACCGCTCCCCACATTTCCACCTGGGCTCCCGCCCGCGCCGCTGCCACCGCTTGGTTGGCCCCCTTGCCGCCAGGGTAGGTGGCGTAGTCGGATCCCAGCACCGTTTCCCCAGGGCCGGGATGATGGGGCACCTGCACCACCAAATCCATGTTCAAGCTACCCACCACTCGGATCGGGCCTGCCATCGGGCTTGTGGGGAAATCCTGTTGGAAAAGCAGAGATCTAGAGATCTTTGGTTTGGATCCCTGGGCAGCTATTGTATCAGCCGCCGGTCTTGGCCAGGGATCCCCTTGAGCGCCCTACCACGCGGCAAGGGCTGATAGCAGTCGTGGTTTTTATTACCATCTATTTCAACTGATCGCGCTAGCGGGCCGGAGGCCTTAGCAGGAAGCAACCGGTCGTTTGTTTCACCTCAACGGTGAGATAAATGACTATGCGTTGTGGAACGGTTATCTGTAGGGATTGGTCGCCCTTCGACATATCGCCACTCTGCTGAAAACACAGGGCAAGAACCCGATTCCAAAGGTTGAGGATCCCGACTATCTTGGTGGGTGTTGACCCAGGAAGCAAGCTGATGTTGCTGACCACTACAGACGTGCTCCAAGGTAGAGAGGTTGAGCGTTACTTGGGCATTGTTACCGCCGAGGTAGTTTATGGCACCAATGTTCTACGGGACTTCCTTGCTACCCTCCGCAACATCATCGGGGGACGCACAAGAACCTATGAAGAAGTTCTCGAGAATGCCCAGAAAAAGGTTTTGGAAGAGTTGGAGCAGCGAGCCAAACGTTTGGGAGCAAATGGCATCCTAGGCGTTAGCATTCATACCAACATGAGCACGACAATGATCCTCGTTACCGCCGCCGGCACCGCCGTCAAGCTGCGCTAGAACCTTTAGGCCAGGCTTTCCATCACCGCCTCGTCGATCTCGAAATTGGCATAGACATTCTGCACATCGTCTAGGTTGTCGAGACGCTCCATCAGGGCAAGCACTGACTTGGCCGTATCGGGATCCTCCACATGCACCTCAGTGGATGGGATCCAGCGGATGGCCGCATCTTGCACTGGGTAGCCCTCTTTTTTCAGGTAGGTGGCCACCTGCTCCAGCAAAGAGTAGTCGCAGTACACCTCTGCTCCTGTGCCTTCCACCTTGAAGTCGTCTCCTCCCGCTTCCGCCACCGCCAGCAACAGGGCTTCGGGATCCAACACCTCCTCCAGGCTGATCACCCCTTTTTGCCGGAACAGCCAGCTCACGCAGCCGGCTTCTCCCAAGCTGCCGCCGGTTTTGCTGAAGGCTTCTCGCACCTCGGCAGCCGTGCGGTTGCGGTTGTCGGTCATGGCCTCGATCAACACAGCCACCCCACCGGGGCCGTAGCCCTCGTAGCGAACTTCTTCCAGGGGGCTGTCGTCGCTCCAGTTGCCGGCTCCCTTGGCAATGGCTCGTTCAATGTTTTCGCTGGGCATCCCCGCTGCTTTGGCTTTCTCCACTGCCGCCCGCAACTGAAAATTCCCATCCGGATCTGGCAAGCCGTTGCGAGCTGCCACGATGATGGCCCGCGAGAGTTTGGTAAAGAGGCTGCCCTTTTTGGCATCTACACGGGCCTTTTGCCGTTTAATGTTGGCCCACTTGCTGTGTCCTGCCATGCCGCCACACACCAGTCAAGCAATGAATTGGAGGGATCCCTCCACTTTTGAAGCCTAGATCACCTCGGCTCAGGACTCAACCCCGCGACAACTGGGAGGGCACTGGCCTGGTCACAAATTATAGTTAGTTATTTCAAACAGCAGTGAAACGGTTCGTTATGTCGATTCCTAACTCCCTCTCCCAGAGAGAAACTGGGGGTAAGGGCAGCGGCGCGGAGCGCTTGGGGAGTATCTCAATCTGGTTTGAAATGACTATAACGAGGGATCCTTCACAACCCAGACTCAGCTACCCAACAAACCCATCAGGGCTGAATCGGCTGCCGCTGGATCACATCCCCTTGGGGCGGAGGCGGAGGGGCTGGGGTTTCTTGAGGGGTAGGCGTTGCCTCTATGGGAGGAGTTTCCCCAGGAGGCGGGGGCAGAGGGGGCACACCTTCTCCAGGCACAGGCCCAGGTGTAGGCGTGGGGGTTGGGGATGGAGTTAGAAAGGGCGTCACCTGTCCCAACAGCTCGGCATAGAAAATCGCATCTTGCTCTGGCCCAAAGCGGCCCACTTCCCAACGGTGACGGGGCACAAACATTGTTTGCAGCAGCACTTCCCGGCTGACAAAAGCGGGAGTACCCGAGAAGACGTAGCCATCGACAATGACTCGATTCAAATCGGGCCGAGTTTGAAACACCCGATCCACCTCCCGCAGCATCTCCGTATCCAGCCGCCCCAGCAGAGTTTCCAGGGTGTCTTCAGGGCTGATCGGTACTCGCACCGAAAAGCGGTAATCTTCGCAACGATAGTCCCCACAGATCTTGACCAGCTCGTTACGCACCCGGATTTGCGCCCCAGGATCGAGATTGCGCCCCGGCACAAGGACTTCTTCCTGAGGTTGCTGTTCGACCGGCTGGGCCCATAGCTGGAGTTGACTTGCCCATCCTGCCCAAACTAGGGATCCGAAAAACAAGCTAAATCCCCAACCTTTTAGAGGAAGGCTCCAACCCAGACTGCCCTGCTTAGAGCGGGGTGAAAAGGGGAAATCGCGATCCTGGATCGGGCTGTTCATAAGGCGTTGACCGATTCCTCAGCGATGGCTACCGCCAAATCTACCCGACATCGGCTAGGGAGGCACTAGGCAGGGAGAAAAATAGGGTATCGGCTCCGAATGGTTTCAAAATAGGGGCAGATAAATAGGGAAGCTTTGACAAACTCCCTGTCCTGGGCAGCAACGGATGTGCTGTGGCAGCGCATGGGTGTAGGATCTTAGGCTCTGGGTTCCCGCTCTGCAGGCAGGCCAGTGCTCTGCTGTGTGGGCAATGGATCCATGGATTGTTATTACCGTTGAGATCGCAAACCCAATTCTCTTCTTCTCACGTCTTCTCATGACCGCGGTTGTTCCTTCACCTTTGCGCTACGCCTACTACCCCGGCTGTGTGGCCCAGGGGGCCTGTCGTGAGCTGTATGACTCCACCGACCAGATTGCGCGGCATCTGGGCATTGAACTGGTGGAGCTGGAGGCTGCTTCTTGCTGTGGTTCGGGCACCTTCAAAGAAGAATCGGAGCTGCTGGAAGATACGGTAAATGCCCGCAACCTGGCTTTGGCGGAAGCGCTGGGGCTGCCGATGCTTACCCACTGCAGCACCTGTCAGGGAGTGCTGGGCCGCGTGAATGAAAAGTTAAAAGCTGCGAAAACCGCGAATCCAGAGTACTTTCACCAGGTGCAGGCCCTGTGCCAGAAAGGAGGCTGCGAGAGCCGTTACCAGGGCACAGGCGATGTGCGCCATTTGCTGTGGGTGCTGGCTCATGACTACGGCCTGGAGCGATTGGCCCAACAGGTCAAACGGCCTCTCCTGGGACTGCGCTGCGCTGCCTTCTACGGGTGTTATCTGTTGCGGGCCTACGACATCTCCCGCTTTGATGTGGCACGGGATCCCCATTTGATGGAGGATCTCTTCGAGCGTTTGGGGGCCACCCCCGTTTGGTATCGCGGGCGCACCCAGTGTTGCGGTTGGCCCATTTCCAGCTACGCCCCGCAGCAGTCTTTCTCGATGGCAGGCCGGCATCTCGTAGAGGCAATAGAGGCGGGAGCCGATTGTTTGGTTACCCCCTGTCCTCTATGTCACCTCAACTTGGACTCTCGGCAGCCGGAGGTGGAAGAGGTGATCGGGCGCAAGCTGGGGATCCCGATCCTGCATTTGCCACAATTGGTGGGCCTGGCCCTGGGGATCCCGGCGGAAAACTTGGGACTGAACCGCCATGTAGTACAGGTGGAAAAAGCCCTGCAAAAAATAGGCCGCTAAATCCCACTTGATGGCTGGGGGATCCCTGGGCAAACATCAGGTCTGGGAAGGATGTGTTATTCTGCCCAGCAAGGTACCCGTCCTTGTTCAAAAACCGCAAAGATCCTCGTAAGCTTAGATCCACCTACTGATACATTTACGCTGAACACTGCTGAACATCACTGTTCAACTATGCAGCGATAGCATTCTGTTTGTTTCCATTCGCGTTAGCGGGACGGAGTCCAAACAGAATGGCGGTATCCCGCAAAGCTTTGAGTAGAATACCCAAAGCGCAGTTTCCGTGTCGTCTTACTACCAATTTTCTGCTTTGCTTTGGCTACCATGTTGGCAGACTCGAAAGTAAACAGAAAGATCAACTGGTAGTAATCCGTACTGAACATATTATATTATACATTATTTTCAGTATAGTTGAGCTTATTATTGACTAGAGTCATGCTCCTGCTTAGCAGCTCCCTATGGTTGTCTCGGATCCCTTTGGCCTTGTTGTGCAAGAAGTGCAGCAGGGCGGGTACGCAGACCGAGTGAAAAAGCTGGTTTACTTTGCCTGCACCAGCACTTGGGAAAGCGATGTCAGCAAGTTGAACCAAATAGACCTGAAAGCTCTGCTGGAGCAGCTCTGCCGCCAGCACGCTACCCTTGATGCTTTGGGCCAGCGCTTTCGAGATGCCATTAGCCGCATCAACAAAAAAGCCGAGTATGCTCGCATCGCCAAGATGCTGCTAAGCAAGCTACAGCCCCTGTATCAACAGCCCCAAGCGGATCCCTCTAGCCCACTCATGCCCTCGCCCAAGGAGCCATCAGCTTGGGCCGCACCCTCGCCTATCTTGTCCTTGGAGTATGGAAGCCCACGACTGCAAAAGCAAGACTACGATCCCTTCGAGCTGCGGGCAGGGGTGATGCGGCAAACCAGCCCTTTGCGGGCCAAGCTGGTTCTGTTCACGGCTTTGTACCACAAAGTAGAGCCTACTCTGCAGGGGTTGGCGGCCCTGCGGCGCTACAGCCTGGACGAGCTGCTCAGAGCCCTCTACGATGCCTGCGCCTCCCCCCAAGAACTGGAAGCCCGGCTGAAGGAGGCGGTGCAGCAGTTGCAGGAGCCGGATCAGGATGGCCAAGCCGCCAACGCCGTGCTGCAGATGCTGAAGCCTCTTTACGTTGAGGTGCCCCCGGAAACGGTCGCCGCTGGAGGGTTGGCTGCCGAGCTCCCCTCTGCCGATCTGGATTGGCTGAATACGGAAGATGCCGTTCGTGCCGGCAGGACAGAGTCCTTGTCCGGTTCCATGACTTGGATTGACGCTGGGATCCCAGAAGATGAGGAAGAACCTGCAGATCCTCTGGCTTTTGCAACCTGGACAACACCACCCGGCCCCTCTTCTGACCTGCGACAGGAGATCCCAGAGCCCTGCTGCCAACTGCTCCATCGCAGCGCCGGATCCCTGATGGTTGCCATCGAGAATACCCTGAGCGAGTTGGGCAATGCCCTGGACGAAGGGCTACAGGATGAGGATCCCGCCCAATATCTGACGCTCAAACACCAGGTGCTGCGCGGCTTCTTGAGGGATGTCGAGGGATCCGCCGCAATGTTCATGGGGATCTTGAAAAAGCTAGAACAATCGGAGTGGCGCCTGGTGCAGCCCCTGCGCGTCAGCAATGCAAAACAGGCTCTGCCGGAGGCGGTTACCGAAATGCCCGCTGAGCTGGCGGATCCCTATGCTTCCCTAAGACAGGTGTTGGCCAGCAGCGAGCTGGCCCAGCAAAAGCCGCAGTTGGAGCAGGAGGTGATGCGTTTGGTGCGGCGCAGCGTCGGCTCTGTCAAAACTGCTATCGAACAGGCCCTGAGCGAGTTGGGCAAGGCGTTGGATGAGCAGTTCCAAACCTGCACCCTAGAGGAAGCCTTGGTTCTCAAGTACCAAACACTACGCGCCTTTTTGCAGGAAGTGGGGGAGATCTCCACCAAATTTGCTGCTTTCTTGGATCGCATGGAGGAGGCAGAGCGCCGTCTGTTCGGGCTGGTTTGAAGCTCAAACCCGCTGTTTGGGGATCCCGTTCAACACTGGCGATCAGCTGCGCAGAGTGCTGGGGAAACGCCCGGATCCTTATCTAGAATAACCACCAGTGCAGCTCCTCTCTCACTTCTCTGAGCTCTCCCCTCTCTTCTATGGATGCCAAGGATCTGCTCCGGCTTTACCGGGCAGGACGGATCAACTTTGCCGGCGAAAACCTGGCCGCCCTTGACCTGAGCCGGGCCGATTTGATCGGGGTGGATCTCTCCCAAGCAAACCTGCACAGCGCCAACTTGATCTTCGCCTTCTTGGGGCGGGCCAAGCTGCAGAAGGCCAACCTCGTCGGGGCTAACCTCGGGGGGGCCAACCTCAGCCAGGCGGACTTGAGCGAGGCGGATCTCAGGGATGCCCAGTTGCACGGCACCACCCTACAAGGGGCAGATTTGCATGGGGCCAACCTAACGCTGGCCCTGTTGATCGATGCCAACCTGCTGGATGCGGATCTGCGCTGGGCCAACCTCACCAGTGCCAACTTGGGAGGGGCTTGCCTGCGGGGGGCCAATCTCCGTTTCGATAGCCGCCGGGGAGCGGTACTGCGCAACGCCAACCTCAGCCGCGCCGATCTCAGCGGAGCCAACCTGTCGGGAGCGGATTTGACGCGGGCCGACCTGAGCGGGGCCAACCTGAAAGAGGCCAGTCTGATCAAAGCCAACTTGCAAGGGGCCAGCCTGCAGCAAGCCCGTTTGCAAGGGGCCATCCTGAGCGAGACCGACCTGAGGGGGGTTTCTTTTTTGGGGGCAGACCTGCAAGGGGCGCAGATGGCGCGGGCCAACTTGAAGGAGGCGATACTTCGCCAGGTGAATCTGACAGAGGCCAACTTGAGCGAGGCGGATCTGGCCGCAGCCGATCTTTCCGCCAGTTGTCTGTGCTCGGCCAAACTGGCGCGGGCAGATCTGAGTCGGGCCAATCTGGCCGGGGCCGATTTGCGGTGTGCCAACCTGGTGGATGCCTATTTGGGCCGCACCAACCTGGAAAATGCCGATCTCGGCGAGGCAATCCTAACCCGAGCCGATCTGAGCACAGCCAACCTCAGCGGGGCCAATTTGCGCGGGGCAACTCTGCCGGATGGACGGGTAGGCTGATTGGACAGACTCGCTACCGTATGAGGACGAGGATTCTTGTCCCTGAGTGAGACGGGGATCCGCCCCGGAAAAGGTGAGGTTTTCCCCTGCCCCAGAGGGGCCACAACCGCTACCCTACAAGGGAAGGATGGGTCAAAGAGATCCGTGAACAGCCGCCGATTTCTGTCCTTGATGGAAGCTTTGTGGGCCGATCTGCCCTTGCCGGAATGGTTGCCGGGGGCAGGAGAGCGCTCCTGGCAGCAGACGGTGGCAGCCCTGCTCCAGCTATGGCAAGAAGTTGGACAGTTTGGGGTGGTGATCGGTGGGCCGGTGTCTTGGTGGCCCCCCTGGGTGGTTCGGGATCCGCTGCCTCAACTGCCGTCGCCCATTGACGCTCCAGAACCGAACCTGAAGCTGCGGGAGCTGGCCCGTGAAGATCCCTGGCTGTTTACCCCCGACTTGTCCCCCGAGTCGATTCTGACCCCTGGCCAGACGGTGATCCCTCTCCTGCCGCAGGATCCCCTGGTGGAGGAGCCTTTTTTGCTGGTGCTCACCCCTGTTTTTTCGGCGGTGGCCGCCCAAGGGCATCACCCCCACACGCGGCAAAGGGGGATGATGGTGTCTTTTGAGCCGGAAGTGGTGCATCGGGCTTGGCAGATCCTAGAGCAGCGGGTTCAACAGGGTAGGCCGGATCGCCTGCCCCTCTGGCAGGAGCTGATCAAGCACCATCCCCTCATGGAGCCTCATGTGCGGGTGCTGGCCCGCTTCAGCAGCCTTCTTCTGCTGGGAAACCTGGCCGAGTCGGGATCCCCGCCTGCTCGCTTACCCCCCGCCAGAGCCGAGAACTCCCCTGCGCCCACAACCCGGCCAGAAGATTGGCAGAAGCGGCGGTCTCCTCCTTCCCATGGCCAGCCTGCCGGTCAAGGCCAACAGAACAGCCTTTCGGAGGCAGAACTGTTGCGGGCTCTCATCCACGAGATCCAGACGCCCCTCAGCACCATCCGCACCTTGGTTAGTCTCATCCTGAAGCGGCACGATCTGCCGTCGCGGGTACGGGAATACGTGGAGAAAATTGACCGCGAATGTACCGAGCAAATCAACCGCTTCGGGCTGTTTTTCCAGGCTACAGAAACGGTGATGCCCGCTGCTACCCCACAGGAGGGGCGTCGGCTTCAGCTAGAGCCCATTGCGCTGGTGGACTTGGTGCGGCAAAACCTGCCTCGCTGGCAGGAGCAGGTGGAACGGCGGGGATCCCAACTGGAGTTGGAGATTCCCGATGAGCTGCCGGATGTGGTCAGCGATCCCAAGGCGCTGGAAGCGGTGCTGTTTGGCATGGTCGACCGCATTGCCCGCAGCACCCCGGCTGGCAGCCACATTCGCGCCCAGTTGGTCAGCGCAGGGGAGCTGGTCAAACTTCAGTTTCAGGTCAACACACCTGAGGGCAGCGACGCCACTGTTGCCTCAGAGCCCAAATCCCCTCAGGCGATTGGGCAGTTGTTGGTCGTGCAGCCGGATACCGGTGCAGTGAGCCTCAGCCTTCCCGTCACCCAAACTCTGTTCCGCGCCTTGGGGGGCTACCTCACCGTGCGCCACCGCGCCCGTCGGGGGGAAGTTCTCAACATCTACCTGCCCCGCCAGCTATAAGCCACCCAGTTGGGATCCCGATACCGTCTCAACGCTGATGTGGCGGAACCCAGGGAAGATGGGGCTAGGATCGATCTGCCAGCGCCGGGAGAGTCTAGGGATTGGATCCATGCCGAGAGCCAGAAAAGTTGCTGAACACCATCCAGAGCCTGAACCCGTCTGCGGAGCCGGAGAACCCAAGGTTAAGGGGGTCACTCTTTCTGCCCAGCAGCTTTCCACTTTGCTTCACGAAATGCGCAATCCTCTCACCGCCCTGAGCACGCTGGCCAAGTTATTGCAAAAACGCTTGCCCCCAGAGGATCGCAACCACTGGATTGGCCTGAGCATTGAACAGGAGTGCAAGCATTTGCAGGAGCTGCTGGCGGAGTTCGAGCGTTTGGACGGGATCCCGGCCCCCCTCCAGCTTCAGCCCCTCTCCTTGGCCGACCTGCTGCGGGAGTGGATCCCCATCTATCAAGCCTTGGCCGAAACCCAGGGACACCACTTTCAAGCCGTCCTGCCCCCTTCCCTACCCCCTGTACAAGCCGATCCGCGTGCCCTGCGGCAGGTGCTTGATAACCTGATCGACAACGCTTGCAAGTACACCCCGCCCCCAGGTGAGATCCGGCTGAAGGTGGAGCTGGGTGAAGATCCCTCAACTGCTTCGCAACGGGAAGTGTTCGTTGCCGTCTGCGACAACGGCCCCGGCATCCACCCTGAGAACCTGGAGCGGATCTTCGATCCCTTTTTTCGGGCAGATCTTTCTAAGCCAGGGCAGGGGCTGGGGTTGGCCATTAGCCGCGACCTGGCCACCCGGATGGGCGGAGATCTCCAGGTGGAAAGCTCCCCCCAAGGCTCCTGTTTTCGCCTGAGATTGCCCACAGGTTAGTAGGAAGATTGTAGAGATATGGGATGGCAGGTGCCGCCAAACGCTTGAACGCTACCCAGGAGCTGCAGATGGCCTCTTCTCCCCCAGCCAAACCCGAACCCCCTGCTGCCAGTCCAGCAGCCCGCATTCTGCTAGTAGATGATGAACCCGGCTTACGGGAAGCGGTGCAAGCCTACCTCGAGGACAGCGGCTTTGAGGTGATCCCGGCGGCCAACGCCCAGCAGGCTCTGCAACTGCTCAGCACGGCCCAGCCTCAGTTGATCATCTCCGACATCATGATGCCGGGCATGGATGGCTATCAATTTTTGGCCCAACTGCGAAAACTCGAGCCCTACAGCCATCTGCCGGTGGTGTTCCTCACCGCCAAGGGGATGACCGCCGACCGCATCCAGGGTTACCGGGCCGGTGTCGATGCCTATTTGCCCAAGCCCTTCGATCCGGAGGAGCTGGTGGCCATCGTCTCCAATCTCATTGAGCGATCCCGCGCTGCCAGCCCTTCGGAGGTAGTGGCCCGCGAGCTGGCCTCGATTCGCGCCCTGCTGTCGGAGCGCACCCTTGCCACAGCCACGCCTGCCCAGACCTCTGCCCCCACCCCCCTGCCCCCACCCATTAAGGTAGAGCTGACGCCGCGGGAACAACAGGTGTTGGAGAAGGTGGCAGAAGGGCTGATGAACAAGGAGATTGCCAAGCAGCTGCAAACCAGCGTGCGCAACGTGGAAAAATACGTCACCCGCCTGCTGAACAAGACAGGCACCAGCAGCCGCACCGAGCTGGTTCGCTATGCCCTTACCTATGGCCTAATTCGGCTATAGCCCTCACCCCCAACCCCTAGGAAGACTGAAGAACGTGAGACACGGTTTTATCGCTGGGGCTTTGGTGGCACAGTAACCAGCAGCTCCACCCCAAAGGCGTGATCCCCGGCAGGGTAGCTGGTAATCCCCAGCCCATCGATGCGGGTCAGCAGCTCACGGGCCTCCGGCTCCAAGCCTGCCAAACCACCCGGTAGTGTGGCCTCCAGCACTGTTCGGATCCCTTGCCAATTCAGCAAAAAGTAGCCGTAGTTGGGCTTGGGCAACTGATCGTAGAGGGTTTTCAGCGGCTCGGTTTGGGGAAGCAAATTGCCCTGGCGTTGGGCGAGGGTTTGCAGCGCCGCCGTGCTGCTGGTCACGATCAAATAGTTGCCTTCCCAGGCGCGGGTCAAAAGCGGGCGGTTAAACAAGGGATCCGCCCAGATCACCTGCCCACCGGCTTCCGTTACC
Source organism: Thermostichus sp. OS-CIW-31 (assembly GCF_054060305.1). Taxonomy (NCBI): domain Bacteria; kingdom Bacillati; phylum Cyanobacteriota; class Cyanophyceae; order Thermostichales; family Thermostichaceae; genus Thermostichus; species Thermostichus sp. OS-CIW-31. Next base: position 36,502 of record NZ_JBSSDA010000008.1, read on the forward strand.
CCTACTCCGGATTCTTGGGCCAGCCGATCCAACTGAGTCAGGGCCGCGTTGGCCTTGTCTTTTTGGCTGGTCTCGATCACCAAGGCTGCTCCCATGCCCTGCAACAGGGGATGGGCCTGGGCATCCGGTGCCACCAGCAGGGCCATCTCCCCATCCATCCAAGCCAGCAGATCTTTTTCCAAGTCCAAGCGAGTATTGGCGCGAAACTCAGCCCGCAGCTCCTCTAACGACTCCTTGACCGGCGGATCTTTTTCCAGCTCAGGCATAACGGCTTGCCAGCGCTGGGCAATCTGCTGGGTGGTCAGCACCGCCAAGGCATTGCCGGGCAGCCGCTGAATAAGTTCGCCGCGAGCCGTTTGCCACCCCCCCTGCACCTGGGTTTTCGGATCGGTCTGGGTCAACATGCGCAGCCGCAGGCCCTGCTCCTGCCAGTGGGCAGCCATGGCCAAAGAGCGCAGGGGTTGCAGGGATCCCAGCGTCGCCGGATCCAGATCCTGCATCCAGTCTTTGAAAGATTCGGGATCCTCCTGCAAAGCCTGGAAGTTGAAGTAGGCAAAGGCCAGCGTGCCGCTCTTATACAGATCGCCAACAGCGGTGCGGAAACTTTCGGAGCGGCCAATCGGCTCTGCTTCGCCGCGATACACAGCAATCGCCTGCTGCATCACCCTCGGGTCGTTGGCCACCGCCACAAAGCGGTTGCCAAACTCAGCAGTCACCCATCGCTCGCCCGGCTCTCCGTTGGTTTGCACATACAAGGTGACCCCTTGCTCCTGGCGCTGCTCGAAGTTCGCCCCTTCTGCTGCTGCCTGTTGCCGCACCTGGGCCAAGAATTGCCCGGACAAATCGGCGTTGCGGGTGCTGGCTCCAAACAGGATCCCAGGCACCGGCTCGGCAGCTCCGGGCACCAGATTGGGGATCACCACTGCCATCGTGAATTGCTCGCCAGCCCAAGCTTGCATCTCTTCCCGAGAGAACTCCTTGCCGGTTTCAGCCAAAGCTTCTGCCGTCCAGCTCTCCCACTGGGCCAAAAGGTCAGGGTGAGTGCGAAAAGATTCTTCCGGTTGGGTAGAAAAGGTCAGCACCAGGGGCGCCGACTGGGGAACCAGCGCGGTTTCCGGCAGAACATCGCCGGGCAACTGTACCTGTGGCCCTCTGAGTTGGCAGGATCCCAGGAGCCAAGAGCCCCCCACCGCCATCAACGTCAGAGAGAGAGGGCGCAGCCGAGAATGAAGCTGGACTTGCATGGCGGCTACCTAAGCGGCTAGTGGATATAGCCAATCGTAGCATCTAGGCATGAGCCTGCAAACCCAAATTTTCTGTAAGTGAAAAAACAGTCCACTCTAGCACAAGTCAAGATAGTCTAACAAGATAGTCTAAATTGTGAGTAAACCTACGGCCTGTTCACAGATCAAGGGATACAAAACGTCGTGTTTCTGAGGCTTGATTCCGATGAGTCCAGAACAGGCAGGCTTACAGCTGTATCCTGTAGCCTCTTAGTAGGCTGTAGCGTAATAAGATCCCAAACTCGGCCTGGAGGAGCTGTAGTGAACCAAAGTCCACGAAATGCTTGCCCCGCGGCGATAGCAGCCAAGACAGGAATAGTTATCAGTTGAACATTTCCTGCAACAAACTTGAAGCTTTCCTGTACATGTTGCTTTTCCCCAGGCAATGACACTTCTCCCTTTGCCAGAAGTTGCAATCCTTGCTATGCTTGAGCTTAAGCAGAGCTACTCCTTCTCTCTAGCAGGAAGAGCAATGGGGGTCATTAGCTGTGACGCAAGCCACCAACTTTGAACAGCTGGGAACTTTATTTTGGCAAGGATCCTACTCTGCCTTTTTTGCCCAGGCCGAACAAGAAAGTATTCCCTCAATTCTCCTAGAGACCATTGCTCTTTCCATCGCTCCTGAGTTTGCAGAAAGGTACAGGGGTGGATCTCTAGAAGGGTTATTGTGGCCACAGACAAAGCGACTTTTGCAAGTTCTGTCGATTGTCTATCAACCTGTTGCAGAACGCATGCGGGAGGAAGCCCTAAAGCTTCCTGTACACCACCACCATAGACTTCAGCTGCTGGCGCACAGCCTTGACTGCTTCGCTAGAGCTGGGGAAGAGGATTGGGTGTGGTTAGTATTGAAGCAAATTCTAGAAGATTGGCCTCCAAATGCCTTTATCAACTCTCTTTACGATCCCCAGACAGGCGAGGAAGTGGCGCGCCTGTGGCTATTTCAGGTTACTCAATACCTTCGTGACCTCTCTCAGGAGGAGGCTGATGCCTTTTTACCCACAGCCAGTTCCTTCTATCATCGAGAAGCTGCTGCTGCGTATGGCCGCTGGGTCAATCAGAAACGGAACGGCGACTCCGCCTGGCCAGAGTGGTATATCCCACCAGAAATCCGGCTAGATGAGCCTTTTGGAGCAGCTCTTGCAGAAATTTGCAGGGATCCCTCCCTGCGGGTGGTGGTCGAGGTAGGGGCCAGTAGTGGAGAAGGATCCACAGCTGTTTTGCGCTACGCCCTTCCCAACTCTGTTCGCATCTACAGCATAGAAGCTCATCCTGAGCGCTACAAAGAGCTGGCTAGAAGGGTAAGCAAGGATCCCCGCTGTATCCCCATTCACGCTGCTGCCCAACCTAGGATCGCTACAGTGGAGGAGGTGGAAGAATGGCTGAAATCTTGCTCCAGCTTCTGGGCCCCCTATAGCCGAGAGCAGGCTCTGGAATGGCACCAGGAGGGACAAGATTTACTCAAGTCTGTTCCCACGGATGGGGCAAGCCGAGTTCCCAACCCCGACCTTCTTCTCATTGACGGCGGCGAGTTTACGGGCTGGTATGACCTCCAAGCTTTTTTGGAACAGGGCGCTCGCCCCAAGTATATTGCCCTGGATGACATCTTCGCTTTTAAGAACAGCCGTTGCTTGACGGAGCTCTCCAGCTATGGCTACCGACTCATTTGCTGGGGAAATGTCCGCAAAGGCTTTGCCATCTTTAAAGACAGCAGAGCCACTCTTCCCATTCACTTCTTCACCATTGTTTTAGACGGGGAGCCGTACATTGAGCGCCACTACTCCACCCTCTGCGAGTTGGATAAGCTAGGGATCCCCTGGCAGTGGGTGGTGGTCGAGGGCGTTGCTGCCTTACGCCATGACACAGGGTGGAGCTTAGCCAACGGCGGCCGCATCCCTGAGGAATACTCCCAGGGGCACAGCTTGGATGGTACGGTCGAATACTTGAGGGACTTGGCAGCCAAAGACAGCCGTGTTCGGCTTGTTCAGAAGCCCGATGGCCAGTTTTGGGATGGCAAAATTGAAATGGTCAGGGCAGCCCAACCTGACTATCCCTGCTTGCTGTGGCAGTTGGATGCAGACGAAATTTGGACAGTCGAACAAATCCGGCGGGTTCATCGACGCTTTGAAGCAGATCCCACTCTAGAGGCGGCCCAGTTCTACTGTCGTTACTTCGTGGGCCCCAATCTTGTCCTGGACAACAAAGGTAAGTGGGGCAACAACCCCCAGATGGAGTGGTGGCGGGTCTGGAGATGGGATCCCTCTGAGTGCGAGTGGCAAACTCACGAGCCACCTGTATTGATCCGAAAGGGACGACTTCCCGAGAGGGTTCTGACCGCAGACCAAACGGAAGCAGAGGGCTTAGTGTTTGACCACTATGCCTATGCATTGCGAAAGCAGGTGGAGTTTAAGGAATCCTACTACGGCTACCAAGGAGCTGTCAGAGCTTGGGAAGAGTTGCAAAAAGCGGAAAAGCCCTGCTCCCTGCAGCCCTTTTTCCCCTGGGCATACGGGGATCCCTTGGTGGTAGAGGTGCGGCAACGTCTTCACCTATTTGTGGACGGGGTGTTCTTCCAGATGCACCAAACTGGTATTGCTACAGTTTGGCGCAACTTACTGCGGGAATTGCCTCAGCTGGGGATTCGCATCACTTTCTACGATCGGGGTGGCATGGGAGAGCTACCCCAGGGTGTCGAGAGAATGCAGGGTCACCCCTTTAGCTACGCCCGCTGGGATGATCCTGAGTTGAGACAAGCTTTTATTTGGTCAGGGGCTGATGTTTTTATGAGCACCTACCATACATACCTGCCCTCTGACATTCCGCAGGTGCTCCTGCTCCATGACATGATCCCAGAAGTGCTGGGTTGGGATCTCTCAGATCCCATGTGGCGCCAAAAGCACGCAGCCCTTGAAGCAGCCGCTCGCATTGTAGCTGTTAGCCAAAACACGGCCTGTGACTTGCTGCGTCTAACTGGCAAAGAGGCAGTAGTAGCTTACCCTGGGGTTGACACCAGTGTATTCAAGCCGGATCCCTCAGCTATTCCCAAGCACTGGCTGCTGATTGGATGCCACCAAGGCGCTTACAAACGACAGGAGTTATTTTTTGAAGCTTATCAGCAGTGGTCCTATAAGCCTTTCCCTGTCCTTTGCACTCATTCCTGGTCGACTCCAGAGGCTTATCGACAGGCGGCAGCTCCGCAACCTGTTATGAATGTTTATCTAGATCTGCAGCAGTTGGTTCAAGCCTACCAGAATGCCGTGGCGCTGGTTTACCCAAGTGCATATGAGGGATTCGGGCTACCCGTATTGGAGGCCATGGCCTGTGGGACCCCTGTCATTATCTATCCCAACTCTGCCTTAGTGGAAGTAGGAGGAGAAGCTGCATTTTATGTAGAGGACTCTTTGTCGGACACCCTGGTTCAGGTTCTGGATCCCAAGTTGCGCGCTGAGAAAGTCAGGAAAGGCTTAGAGTGGGTTAAGTCTTTTACCTGGGAGCGCATGGCTAAAACCATCCAGGAAGTTCTGCACCTTGCAGTCAAGCCAAGCCTAACAGCCTTGTAGTCTTGGCAAGCATCTTGCTGCTAACCAGTTTCACAGTGCCCCCACTGCCGGTGTGGAACCTCAACCCCTAACTTCTGGAGGAACGGTCACTCTGGCTCGAGCCTGGGCAACCAACCCATCCACGTACTCGTTCCAGCGCAGACCTTGGTGGGCTGGGATCCAAACCACCTGCACCTGAGGGCACTGCTGCTTTAGTTGATACAGTTCCTGAACCAGATCCAAGTTTTCCACCGGCCCGGTGCGCCGCCGCCACCCCTGCGCTGCCCAGCGATCCATCCAGTCGTTGTAGGTCTGTACGCAAAGGTGGGAGTCGCTGTAGATGGTATTTACGCCGTTGCCCTGGGTGTGGCGGCAATATTGCAAGGCCCGGATGAGGCCGGTCAACTCCATGCGGTTGTTGGTGCTATCGGGATCCCCTCCCCAAAACTCTTCCACAATTTGATCATCTTGAACCACCACCACAGCCCATCCCCCTGGCCCCGGATTGGGAGAACATCCCCCGTCGGTGAAGATGCCACTGTGGGGGCAGGCAACCAGACGGCTGGGGCCCGCTCCTTTGCGGCTGTGCATCCGTGAAACCTTGGCCATGGTGCTCATCCGGCGCTAACGGCAACATTTGGGATCCCGGCTCGACAACAGACACTGCATCTTATTGCAGAAGGGCGTGCCGGCACCACTGTTTAGTGTATTCAGCTTCAGAAAAGCTTTGTTTCACACTATTAGCAGCATAAACCCCGTCAACATCAGCTTACGTGACACTGACGCACAAGGTTAAAAACAGTACGAACAAAAACCCCCAGAAAATCTGGGGGAGGAGTGGTGTGTTGAGGTGATGAATACTCGCATGATATCTCTCGAATTCGGTGAGTAGGCCAAACTGGCGATAGATCCCTGCGTTTTTTTGCAGAAATCATTGCAGATACTGGAAAGCATCAGACACTAGAGACCAGCGCGTCAAAACTGAGCTTATTTCGTCTTGATCAGATATAGTGCTCAATCTCGAAGAAATATCTATTTAGACACCAAATATAGAGAAGCCAGTAATAACTTTTCTTATGCACCTACCGCCGACACTAGGGGTTGTGTCAAGCCCAAATGGGCATAGAGACGGGAAAAGTCAAAATTCGCTGACATTAGCTCTTGGATGCAGCGGACTTTCACCTCCTCGTGCAGGCGAATCTGCCCAAAAACCCGTTCGATGCGGTTGATGGTGGTGAAGGTGTCCAGATCCACCGAGAGGATCGGCACTTCCAGCTCTTCTGCTCGAGACTGAATGCGGGGATCCAGAGGGAGCTTGCCGGTCAAGATCAGGCAGAGGGTGGAAGTTTCTAGGGCGGCCAGTTGAATATCGGTGCGGTCTCCGCCGGTGATCACCGCCTTGTGATCCAGCTTACGGAAGTACTTCAAGGCCGAGTTGACGTTCATCGCCCCCACCGCGATGTCTTCAACCATCAAGTCCATCCGATCCGGGCAGCAGAGCACCTCAGCATCCAGTTGCCGCGCCAACTCCCCAACGCTAATGCTGCGCAAAATGCGATGGGAGGGCAAAATGCCCAAGACCGGGATCCCTTGTCCCTCCAAAAAAGGCCGAATGATCGTTTTTGCCGGTTGCATTTGGTCAGGTGGCACATCGTTCAGCAGCACGCCTGCCAAATGGGATCCCAGTTGACGATGGACAAAGAGAAGAGAATCAACAGCCAAGGAGGAATGGTAGCGACTGATCAGCAGTACCGGAGCATCCAGGGCTTGGGCCATCTTGGCCAGCGACAGGCCAAACAATTCCCCCTCGTAAAGATCGGCTGGGCCTTCCAGCAGCACCAAATCGGCAGGGGAGCGCTGGACAAACTCCAACAGAGGGGCAACCGGGCACTCTGGAGCTGGATCCCCGGGAGCTCGCTTCATTTGAGCCAGCAAAGCCTCTTCGTTGAGCCGGAGCAGCATCGGCGGCATTTGATCCATCGTCAGCCGCAGAGACTCCGCCACAAAGCGCATATCCGGATCGCCCCCTTCCAGCGAGCAATCTTCCCGCTCGCAAGAACCGATGGGCTTCCCATAGGTGACTTTTATCCCTTGCTGCTGCAGATGCTTGGCCAAACCCAAGATGGCAGCCGACTTACCGCTGAAGGGCTCAGTAGAACCAATTAAAAGGAACTTGGACACGGATGGCTCCCGGTAACGAGAGGGACGAAGGGATCCCTTACTCAGTCTAACGGAGGCTGCTCTCTCCTCAGTTCTGGACTAACCGATTAGGATCGACTCTTCAGGGTAGGTTACCAACGGGCGGGGCTGTTGTTGAGCCAAGGCCAAGACAATGGTCAATGCCCCCAACCGGCCCCAGAACATCACCAGCACAATGATCAGTTGGCCAAACCAGTTGAGCTCCCCAGTAAAGCCCGTCGAGAGGCCGCAGGTGGCAAAGGCGGAGATCACCTCAAACAACACCGGATCCAACCTACTGTTACTGTGGGTCAGCAAAATCAACCAAGCCGCCAACAATACCACAAACAGAGAAACCGTTAACACCGCTGCCGCCTTGCGCACCATGGAGGGATCCAAGCTGCGCCCGGCAATCTGAGCGCTGGGCAAACCGCGGGCATAGCCCCACAAGGCCAACACCAACACCGCCAAGGTGCCGGTGGTCATGCCGCCCCCCATAGAAGCTGGGGCTGCCCCAATAAACATGAGAGCCATCAGCAGCAACTGGCTTGCCGGGGTCAAATCCTCAATGGGGATCGCGGCAAACCCAGCCGTTCGGGCAGAAACCGATTGAAAAAACGTCAGGCCCAAGCGGTGGGGCCAGCTTACCTCCAGCAGGGATCCGCCGGGCAAGCTCTCTCCCAAAAACAAGCCAATGCCGCCCGTGCAGAGCAAAACCACCACCACGCCCAGGGTAATCCGGGTGTGCAGAGAGGGGCGGTGGCCCCGTGGCCAGGTTAACAAATCCGACAAAACCGGGATGCCCAAACCGCCGATAAAAATCAGACCGGCCAAAATCGCCAGCGACAGACCATCTGTAGGGATCCCTTCCCGGCCAAACAGGTCGAATCCCGCATTACAAAAGGCGGACACCGCGTGAAAAATAGCCAGAAAAACCGCCCGCCCCGGCCCATAGAGATCCCGCCAATGCACCCAGAGCAGCAAAGCCCCCCCCAACTCAATGAGGGTGACCCCCAGCAGCACCCGCCGAGTCAATTCCAGGATCGCCCCCGGATCGATTAGACCCAGCGAATTGCACAGCGCCAAGCGATTGAGCAGGGAAATGCGCCGCCCGATCAATTGAAACACCACCACCGCCAACACCATGAAGCCCACCCCGCCAATCTGAATCAGGATCAGCAGCACAATCTGGCCCAACAGGGTGAGATCCTCCGCCGCCACAATCGTCGAGAGCCCCGTCACGCTCAGGGCCGACATGGCCGTAAACAGCGCCTCATTCCAGCTCAAGGGATCCCCACGCCCGATCCCCGGCAACATGAGCACCAAAGTTCCCACCACTGCCAAGAGCCCCAACCCTGTGACCAGCCGCAATGGCGGCGGCAGCGGGCGACGCCTGTCCCCCCCGAAAAACCACTGCAGACGATTCCCGAAGGCCCTAGAGGACTGAGACAATGCCGAGCCCGGTGTCGGCAGGTAGCGGGCGCGGGATGGCACCGGTGGAACCAAGCGCTCAGAGCTCTCCTCTCGCGGAAGCGGGGCGGAGTCCTCTCTCATCGGATCCCTCCCTACATTTCATTCAGCCGCGAGATGTTGGTATTGGCCCCCAGAACCACCAGCAAATCCCCCTTTTCCAGCAGGTAGTCTGCGGGGGGAGAGACCACCAGCGATTGCTTTCGCTTCACCACCAGCACCGTGATGCCGAAGCGGCGACGCAGATCCGACTCCGCCAGCGTATGGCCCACCAACGCCTCCGGCACCTGTAATTCCGTAATGCTGTAGCCCGGCTCCAGCTCTAGCTGATCTAGGATCCCCGGTGCTGTCAACACCTGAGCCAAACGGCGCCCTGCCTCTTGCTCCGGCAACACCACCCGATCTGCCCCCACTCGCAGGAGAATAGAGCGTTGCCGCTCGGTCGACGCCTTACAGACCACATTGCGCACCCCCAGACTTTTCAGGGCCACCGTCGTCAGCAAATTGCTCTCAAAATCGCTGCCAATGGCCACCACCACCGTGTCGAAGGAGAGGATATCCACCGCTCGCAGCGCATCTTCATCGCTGGAATCGAGTGCCACCACCTGCGTCAGCTGATCCGCCAGGCGCTGCACGATCTCACGGCTGCGGTCGATCCCCAAGACATTGTGCCCTCGCTCCATCAAGGTGAGAGCCAAGCTAGAACCAAAGCGCCCCAGACCAATTACCGCATATTCACGATCCACCCGCTGTCGTTCGCGCCAGCGGAACGCAGTCCCTGCCATAGGATCTCCTGCCCCCTCTTTCAAGAACAGATCATAAGTTCATCCAGCAGGGATCGGAAGGGCCGCGACTCTAGGCCGACTCAGGCTTGGGCAGCGTAGAGGGGTGAGGAATCAGCTCGCGGGTGGAACGGCGCTCCACCATCTCTGCGGTGATGCGGATGTGCTTTAGGTCGCGGCGGGAGGGTGCCTCGTACATCACATCCAGCATTAGCTCTTCCACAATGGCCCGCAGGGCGCGAGCCCCGGTCTTGCGGCGATAAGCCTCTTTGGCAATGGCAGCAATGGCGGCAGGTTCAAACTCCAGTTCCACCCCGTCCATGCGCAACAGCTTCTGCGCCTGCTTGAGAATGGCGTTTTTGGGCTGCGTCAGGATCGCCTCCAGCGCCTTCTCATCCAGCGGATCCAAAGTCGCCACTACCGGGAGCCGCCCCGTGAATTCGGGAATCATGCCGTACTTGATCAAGTCTTCAGGCTCCAAAGCCTTGAGGGCATTGGCCATACGTTGCTCGCGGCTAACCGACAATTGCTCCCCTGGCTTGATAAAGCCCATCGATTTCTTGCCAATGCGCTGCTCGATTACTTTTTCCAGGCCAACAAAAGCCCCCCCGCAAATGAAGAGGATGTTGGAAGTGTCGATTTGAATGCAGTCTTGATAGGGGTGCTTGCGCCCTCCCTGGGGAGGCACGTTGGCTATTGTCCCTTCCAGCATCTTCAACAAAGCCTGCTGCACCCCCTCGCCGGAGACATCGCGGGTAATGGAGGGGTTCTCGCTTTTGCGGGCAATTTTGTCGATTTCGTCGATGTAGATGATGCCGCGCTGGGCCTCTTCTACGTCCATGTCCGCCACCTGCAGCAGGCGCAACAGGATGTTTTCCACATCCTCGCCCACATAGCCAGCTTCCGTAAGGGTGGTAGCATCTGCAACCGCAAAAGGCACATCCAACATGCGAGCCAGGGTTTCCGCCAGCAGGGTTTTGCCGGAGCCAGTGGGGCCAATGATCAAAATGTTGGACTTCTGTAGCTCCACCTCATCCAGTTCCGAAACTCCGACGCTACCGGGGTTGGCCTTGGCAGCCAGACGCTTGTAGTGGTTGTAAACCGCCACCGACAAAACCTTCTTAGCTTTTTCTTGGCCAATCACATATTGGTCGAGATAGCGCATGATCTCCTGCGGCTTGGGCAACTGCGCCAAAGAAGGCAGGCTGCGGGAGGATTTTTTAGGAGCTTCACGCCGGCCGCCGGCAGGGGCGGCAGCAGGAGGAGTGTTGCCGTCGTAGAGTTCCTCATCCAAAATCTCGTTGCAGAGCTCCACGCACTCGTCACAGATGTAGACCCCCGGCCCCGCAATCAACTTACGCACCTGATCCTGTGACTTGTTGCAGAAGGAGCACTTTAGATGGGAGTCATATTTGGCCATGGGATCCTCGTTGCTGCTTGCTCTTGGCTATCCTAATCCGGCAAAAGCCAGAAGAAAACTAAACCTTCCAATCCAGTCGCAAATTGGCTGCGAAAGCGTAAGGAGGCCGAAGTTGGTGGAATCTCACTGACCTACTAGTCTAGCATCTCCACTGGGCTCGTAGGGCTTGTTTCCGGATCCCCAAGGGGGCAGGGTGCCAAGAGATTCCCATGGGGATCAACTGGAAAGACTCGAGATATAGTCATTTCAAACTGGATTGAGACACTTCCCAAGCGCTCCGTGCCGCTTCCGCGACCACCCACTCTTCAAAAGGGAGCTGGGAAGCAATGCGACGGAGGTGTTTCATTCTTGCTTCAAAGTGACCATAAGCTTCTCCAGCGCTCTGCGCTACCCGTGCAAACGCCACAGCCTCGGTTCTCCCCAAGTGTCTCACAAGGAGGAAAACTGGAAATGGAAGGGGTGAGCCGTTTCGCTGCTATCGGGAATGGTCATACATCCTTTGGACGGATTTATAGAAAAACCGCCCGACTTGACGCCGAGCGGAAGATGGTGTGAGGAGTGAACGGAAACATGCGTCTCCGCTGATCCCATCATAGTTGAACTTATCTGGCACTGGCAAAGGAATCCTTCAGTTAAGTTGGATACTTTTTGGAGGTGTGGCCGCGCCTTTTTGTAACCAAAAAGGGGAAGGAACTGTCCGTGTTTCGTTCGCTTCCCCCTATTGGCGTCCACTCCTCACTAGAGGTGAATCATAAATTATCCCTGCCGCTAAGACAACCCACCCTACCCAAGTTTTTCGGGGATCCACCCTGTCAAGGATGCAGATCACCGGATTCCACGGTGGGATCCAGCGCCAACAGCTCCGCTTCGGTCAGCAGGGGGATCCCCAGTTGTTGGGCTTGCTCCAGCTTGGAGCCGGGGTCAGAGCCCACCACCACGTAGTCGGTTTGGCGGCTGACGCTGGCGGTGACTTTGCCCCCCCGACTCTCAATCCAAGCCTTGGCCTGCTGGCGGGAGAGGGTGGGCAAGGTGCCGGTGATTACGAATTTTTTCCCGGCCAGGATCTGGGAGACGGCAGGGTTCTCCTGCTGAGGAAGAGCGGGGATCCCTAGCGCCTGCAACTCCTGCAACAGGCGACGATGGGCCGGCTCGGCAAACCAGGCCACCACCGCTTCCGCCACTTCCGCGCCTATCCCATAGATCTGGGCGATGGTTTCTGCGCTGGCTTGGGCCAAAAGCTCAGGGGTGGGAAAATGGCCGGCCAAAATCTGGGCGGTGACCACCCCCACATGGGGGATCCCCAGCCCGTAGAGCACCCGTTCCCAGGGCTGCTGGCGAGAGCGCTGAATGGCTTGCACCAGCTTTTGGCTGGAGCGGGATCCCATCCCCTCCAAGCCCTGCAACTGCTCTGGGGTGAGGCGGTAGAGATCGGCTACGGTGCGCACTCCCAAGTTCTCCACCAATTGGGCTGCCCGCTTTTCCCCTAAGCCTTCGATATCCAAAGCATCGCGGCTGGCCCAGTGCTGCAATTGGCCCCGCAACTTAGCCGGGCACTCGGGGTTGGGGCAGCGGGTCACGGCTTCGCCGGGGGGACGAACCAAAGGGGCGTGGCATTCGGGGCACTGGCTGGGCAGGCTGTAGGGAACAGCGTCGGCAGGGCGCAATTCTTTTAGGATCCCGACCACCTCCGGGATGATCTCCCCGGCTTTGCGCACGATGGCAGTATCGCCAATGTGCACATCCAGCTCCCGCAGGCGATCGGCATTGTGCAGGCTGGCGCGGCTGACAAGGGTGCCGGCCAAAGGAACCGGCTCCAGCTCTGCCACTGGAGTGACGGCGCCGGTACGGCCCACGCTGGCCACGATGGCGCGGATGCGGGTGGGGACTTCCTGGGCAGGGTATTTGAGGGCAATGGCCCAGCGGGGAAATTTTTGCGTAAAGCCGGCCTCCTCCTGCAGCCGCAAGGAGTTCAATTTCACCACCACCCCGTCGCTGGCGTAGGGGAGCTGGGCAGCCCGCCATCGCTCATAAAATTGGATCACTTCTCCCAAGCCCCGACAGACCTGGGAAAGGGGGTTGACTGGAAATCCCAATTCCTTGAGCTGCTGCAGACACTGCCACTGGGTTTGCGGGGGATCCCCGGCAGGCCATCCCTCCGGCCAGTGGAGGGCGTAGGCGAAGAAGCTGAGCTTGCGGGCGGCCACAACGCGGCTATCCAACTGCCGCAGGGTACCGGCAGCACAGTTGCGCGGGTTGGCAAAGGGGGGATCCCCAGCGGAACGACGCTCTTGGTTGATCCGTTCAAACTCGGCCAGGGCCAGATAGACTTCCCCCCGCACCTCCAAAACGGGAGGCGGATCTGCTGTCGCCAGCCGCAGGGGAATCGAACGAATGGCGCGCACGTTGGGGGTGATGTCCTCTCCGGCCTGTCCGTCCCCCCGAGTAGCACCCCGCTCCAAAAGACCCTCGATGTAGGTTAGGGCCAAGGCGGCGCCATCAATCTTCAGCTCACATACATATTCCAGCTCTCCCTCTGTCCTGCTGTCGGGAACAGGGGCACGGCCCAAAACTCGCAGCAGGCGCTCTTGCCACTCCTCCAGTTCTTCTGGGTTGAAAGCGTTTTCCAAACTGTAGAGGGGGATGCGGTGGAAGACGGTGGGAAAATGCTCTGCAGGTTTTTCTCCCACCCGCTGAGTAGGGCTATCGGGGGTGACCAGTTCAGGGTAAGCCCGCTCCAGCTCTTGCAGCTCGCGGTAAAGGCGGTCGTAAACGCTGTCTTCCAGGATGGGCGCATCGTGGACATAGTAGGCAATGCTGGCCTTCTGCAGCAGGGTGCGCAGCTCGCGGGCGCGTTCTTCCAACTTGGGATCCATAACTCCTTGGGTGAGCAAGGTCTACCCCTAGGTTAGGGCTCCTGAGGAGCCAATAAGTAGGAGCCGATATTCTCCAAGCTGGGAGGATGTAGGAAGGGGATGGTCAAGATGGCCTGCTGGGAAAATGGCTGGGGGAGCTGGGCCAGAAGAGTCTGGTGACGACGGCGGAGGGCCTCTCCAAAGGGGGTAGAATCCTCCAACCACACCCGATTGAGAACGGCGTAGGGATGAGGGATCCCCAAAGCATCCAGTTCCGCCAAGAGACGCTCGGTTTCCGCCAGAACTGCTTGCTCGGGGTTAAAGACGGGGATAAAGGTAACAAACTGGGGATCCTGGAGCTGCTGCCGGAGCTGTCGCACCTGGGCCAAGAGCTCCCGCATCCGCTGCGCCCATTCCGGCCTGCCCACCACATCCCGATATTTCAGCCACAGCTTCAGGGCCAAGCTTACCCAGCCCTCCAGAGCCTGGGGCATCTGCAGAAACCGCAGGAGATGCCCTGTGGGGGCCGTGTCCAGCACCACCAGGTCGAACTGCCCGCTCGTCTCCTGTCGGAGAACACTCAACAGGGCCATCACCTCATCCAAGCCGGGTGGGGGCATCTGCAGCAGTTGCCGCCACGCCTGCGGGTCGTATTGGACTTCCACCCCTGCCGTCCCCTCCCCCGCCAAGATGGCCGCCACCTCCTCCAGGTAATCCTGCCGGAATTGCTCCAGCACCGCCGCCGCATCGACCTCCTGCCCCAGCAGGTTGGGCAGCAGGGGAATGGGATCCTGACCCAGTTTTGTCTGAAACAGATCCCCCAGCGAGTGAGCCGGATCGATGGAGACCAGCAACAGCTGCTTGTCGGGATGGCGCTTGGCCAAGTTCCAAGCCAGGGCCCCGGCCACCGTCGTCTTGCCCACACCCCCTTTGCCCCCCACCAACACCAGTCGGATCCCTTGGGTCAAAAAATCCGGTAGAGCCGGGATCCCCCTGAAGGAAGGGAAGAGGGTAGAGAAGGGAGACTCTCTCTCCGCTCTCTGCTCTGGGATCCCTTCCAACTGCAGCAGCACCTCTGGCAAGGGGCGAAGCTGCTGCACCAGCTCATCCAGGGCCGCCAACCCAACCGGCTCCTGCAGTTGATAAGGACAGACCCAGATAGAGTATCCGGGCAGCTCCTCCTGTAGGGCTTTGAGCACACGCCGCTGTTCCTGTTGCCGCGCCGAGTAGAGAGGAGAGGGGAGAGCAGCGGGCAGCGAAGGTTGGCTGTTATTCTCTCTTGCAAGCAGCACCTGATTGACCAGAAGACCGCCGATGGGCACGCGTCGGTTTTGCAGTTGCTGACAAAAGCGGCGGGTTTCCGCCACGCTCAACTGCTCCGGGATCATCACCAGCCAAGCAGAGGTGCTCTCCGGAGTGGTCAAGCGGGCTTTGCCCCCCTCCAGTTCCCTCTGCAACTGGGCCAAAAACGCATCCGCCTCATCCGGTCGATAGGTGCCTGTCAGGGCTTGGGCGATTTCCCGGTGCTTGGCCTGAAAGGTGGCAAACACAGCCAGAAGATTATCCAAAAAGTCGGGCAGCTCCAACAGCCGCAGGGTGTGCCCGGTGGGGGCCGTGTCCAAGATAACGGTATCCACCTCCTCCCTCGCCAGCAGCCGGTTGACCTCCAGAATGGCCATCAGCTCATCCACCCCCGGCCACGCCAAATCCCAGATCGGCAGCAGATCCTCTCGGCCAAACCAACTGCCCCGCTCGGCAATGAGCTCCAGGGCCGGCCCATAGGTTTGCCGAAAAGACCGCAGCAAAATCTCCGCTTGCAAAGCCCGCACCTGTAAATTGGGGCGATCCGGCAAGGGTTGGGCCACATCCGTAACCGAGATTTGCAGCACGTCCCCCAACGAGTGGGCGGGATCTGTGGACATCAGGAGCAGACGGCGCTGGGGATCCACCTGGGCCAGTTGGCGAGCCAGCGCGCAGGTCAAGGTTGTTTTGCCCACTCCTCCCTTGCCGCTGAACAGCAAGAGGCGTTGGGAAGCCAAGAGCAGAGGATGGCAGGAATGCTCCTCACTGTTAACGCGACTGAGTTGCAAAGGGATCCCCTCCCACATAGGTCGCCCCTATTTTGGCCTGGATCCCTCTTGGGGATGTTCCAGATCACTGCAAAGGTACTCCGCACCGCTGACGGGATGGGAAGAGCTTGTACGGGAGCAGCTCACCGCAGTTTCCCCTCTCCCAGCCACACCCGGCGACGTCCTCTGTCCCACACCAGCAGCGCGTGGATCCCAATCCAAAGTCCTGTCCACAGCCAGTTGTGCAACCAGATTTTGCCCAGGATGGGCAGGGTCAGGCCCTCCGTTCCCCCCAAAACCAGGCCGGCTGCCAAAATCAGCCCTTCAAAAGCCAGAAACCCCAAGATGAGCATGGCCGGGATCCAGAGATAGTTCAGCAGCAGTTGCCTTGGCCGAAGCGGCTTGGACTGAGAAAACAGAGGTCGGTAACCGCCAGCAAGAGCAATCCCCACCGTGCCGATCCCCAGCACCAACCCCCAGGCAAACGAATCGGGAGTGCGGGGATAGTTGTGCCAGGTGTAGCCAAAGATTTGGTTGGCCAGCCAAATCATCAAAGCACTAATGGCTGCCCTTTGGCGGGTTAAAGTTGTGCCTGCAACAATACCAACAGTTACAAAAGGAAGGGTACATGTATAAGCAATATTGCTGAGACAGCCGACGGTGGTAAACAAGCTGGGCCAGAACCAGCCTCGGGCCAAATCTTGAGCAGCTTGTATCCAAAGTGGGGCTGGGATTAAGCGGCGAGAGCTGGGAATGGGGATAGGTTGAGCACTCGATTGCAGGCCAATCATGCTTTAATCTCCTGGAAAAAGGTGGTCTTTCAGAGGACAGCCATTAAGCAAATGCTCAAAAACAATTTGTCGAGCTACTTGGGGAGTAACCCGCTTGTACCAGGTGCAATCTCCGGAGTAAAAAACCACCGGCCCCTGTTGGCAAACTTCCAAGCAGCCTGAGGTGATAACCTGTACGTCTAGGTTGGCTTCTCGAAGGGCGGATTCCAGAGCTTCTACAACCGGTTGGTAGTTGCGGGAAGGATAACAACGGCTGGAACGACAAACAGCAAGGTAGGGACGTTTAAGAGGGTTATCCTCATAGGGGATCCGCTCTTTCCCCTGCACATAGATGGCGCGGATGCGCTCGTAAAGAGAAAGCTTTTGGTAATCTGCTTTGCCTTCCGGCAGGTAGTCTTCCTCTGGACCCAAAAAGGGGCTGGGCAGAAAAATCTGCAGCAAAGACTCTTCTGCTCCATTCCAGAATTGGATCCCCCACATGCGGGGCTGACCTTGGGGATTGAGGCGCCGGTAGAGAGCAGCACGGCTAACCAATCTTTTGCGGCGCAGCTCGGGTGGGGTCTTGCGATGGGGGCCGCCTTGGTGCTCCTCCAGGCACAAATGCAGGTGCCAAGTTTCGGTGGCAACGGTTAGATAGCCATCGTAGAGCACGCACAAAGCTGGAGGTTTCTTGAAAGCCAGCTCCAGCACCCCGCCTTCCGCCACATGGCCCACCTGGATCTCGGCCCAGTGCTCTTGAAACAGCTCGTAGAGCAACGGCCCCAAGCAGTCGATGTGGGCAGGGATCCCTTCATAAAGGGTTGTCCAACCCGTCAGAGAAACTTCCTGCCAAGCTTGATGGAGGGGGGTTATCCAGGGGGTAAAAGTGGCCATGAGAAAGCTCCTCAGTGCAGTGGTGGAATACGAGCAATCACCCCTTTTTTGAGAGGGCGCTCGGCCCAGGGTAGGATCCCATCTGACTTGGTGAGGTAGAGCTCTGCTGTCTGCAGAATGAGATCCACATCTTTTGGATCGAGATCTCCAAAAACATAGGTCATCTTTTGAGGTGCTGCCAACGCAACGACACAAGCATGGCTGCAGCCGCTCATACAGGCAACCGGCTTCAGGGTCAGTTGAGGATTGAGGGTTTGAGATTGCAGGGCAGACAGCAGCATTTCTCCCTTGCTAATCCCTTCTTTTTGGCCGTTAACCCACCGAGATCCGCAAGTGACACAAACCCAAAGACAATGGCTGCTGGGTTGCTGGGCAGCGCTGCCAGCTTGGATGGGCAACTGGGAAGTTGATCGAGACATGGTGCTCCTTGATATAGTCATAGGTTTCTGTCCAAGCAAAGGGTGTGAGAAGAGGCAAAGACGATCTCAATGTCTTGGCCAAGGATTCAGCAGTGAGTTAGACAGCTAAAAGTCAGCCTCAAGTCGCTCTAAAATTGGCCCCTTAAATTAAGCCGAACGGTGCGACCCACTCCGGGGTAGCCGGGGAAAACCTCATATTGCTCATCCAGCAGGTTATCAACCCCCACTTCTAGAGCGAGATTTTCTGCTACCGGGATCCCTCCCCGCAGAGCCAGGTTGGTGTAGCCGGGCAGAGATTGGGTATTGGCGTTGTTGGTAAAGAAAGTGCCAATGTGATGCAGGAAAACTGAGGCATACCGATCCTCTGCATCGCGGTAGCTCAGGCCCAGGTTGAAGCTGTCTGCTCCCACGAAGGCTAGCTGTTTGCCAACCGCTTTGGGATCCAGCGCCGAGCGGATGATGGGATCGTTCAGGGTGTAGTTGGCAAAAAGAGTCCAGTTTTCCCCCAATCGCAAATCCAGGGCTGCTTCCAAGCCCGTGTATTCCACGAGCTCAATGTTTTCGTAGGTTCCCCTGCGCGGGCCAGTGCTGACAAAGGTAATGCCATCGCGGATGCGGTTATGGGCAAAGGTCAAGCGCAGTAGGCCAAAATCTCCCAAAGCCTGATCCAGGCCAATGTCAAAACTCTCTCCCCGCTCCGGTCGCAAATTGGGGTTGCCGTCGACTTCAAAAAAGCCGCGCAGCCGAAAGAACAGGTTTGAGATCAAGGGGGTGCGAAAGCTGCCGGCATAATTGGCCCTCAGGGTGGTGCCTTCTGCCAAAACCCAGCGGATCCCTGCGGCAGGAGAGGTGGCCGAACCGTTGACCAGATTGCTCGAATCTTGGCGAACACCTAAGTTGAGATAAAAGTTGGGCTGTGGCCTGTAATCCAGGCGGGCGAAGAATGCCCCCTGATTCACAGTATTGTCATAGTTGACGTTGGTGGATCCCCTGGCAAAGGAGAAGGTGGTGTTGCGAGCTGAAATGGATCGGTAGTCTGCTCCTAGAGTAAGCTCCAGGTTTTCAGCAGCCTTCCAGGTGTATTGCAGTTGGGATCCCCACCCCGTTCGCAGGATCTCATCCCGGGATCCCTGGCTTTGTGGGGCGCTGAAGCGATAGTTGAGGTCGTCAAAAAATACCCTGGCTTGCAGGGATCCCCTCTCTTGATCCCACAGCCAACTGAGATCTAACAGCAGGTCGTTGGTGTTTTGCCCTGCATCGGGGGAGGGAAACTCGGTGCTGCCGGGCACCTGAAACGCTTTATTGAGATAAAGGGCATTTCCTGTTAGGACCTGGCCTTCTGCCAGTTGCCAGGTGAGTTTGGCTTGTAGGTTGTGGTACTCCACTGCCGAGTTCTCCCGCCTGCCTGCTTTGCCCAAACGCCTAATTTCAAAAGGAAAGTCGTTGTTGCTCTGCAGACGGCGATAGCTGACCACCCAGCCCAGATCCTGCACCTGGCCGCGGTTCTGGATCCCTTGCTCATTGAGGCCGTAGCTGCCGATAGCCGCTTCCAGCACGGTCTCGGATCCCGGCTTTGGCTCCAGGGTTACGATGTTGATGACCCCGCCAACGGCATCGGAGCCGTATAAGGTGGAGCCCCCACCTGGAGAGATCTCAATACGCTCGACCACATCTGTAGTGATCTGAGACAGATCGAACCCGCCAAAAAAGCCCAGGTCGTTAATGGGGCGGCCATCCAACAGCACCAACACCTGGGCCGTTCGTCCTCCCCGCATAAACTGGGAGCTAAGGGCTCCCAACTGGGTTCCCGCCGTGCCGTCGCTGAGGATCCCGGGCAGGTAGCGCAGGGCCTCCTGAACGGTTCTTGCCCCTTGCTCTCGAATTTGCTGGCGGGTAATGACGTAAACCGGGCGGGAAGAATCCCGCAGCAAACCAGGACGGCGAAAAGGTGTGGTGACGGGTTGATTTAAAATCTCGGCGCTAACACCGGTTTCCAAAACCTCTTGAGCTGAGGGCGGGGAAGCTGCCGGCTGCGCCCACGCTGGGATCCCCAAAACAAGACCCCCCAGCGCCAGGCTGAGACCTAGAATGGGATTCATTTTCTTTCTTGAAGCTCCTGATTCCGTGCGACGCGGAAGAAATGCGAGCCAGAACCGCAGGCGGGCATCCTGACTGAGGGCATGGGTCTAGCCCAAGCCCATCACAGTTGCGGCACAGCGCCGGATTTGCACCGGACTTTCCCCTTTACATGCCCTGGCTGATCCCCAGGACAACCTGTCGGTACAGCTTTCTCTGCGATTGCTCCGAAAAAGCCGTGCTAGGCATCATACATCCCCTGCTCTGGAGTTCCTATCCTGCCAGGGGGGATGTCATCTCCAGGGGTGAACAGGATCCCAACGGCAATCCCAGGGCTTTGGATGGGCCACATCCCACCAACTTAGAAAACCTGGGCCAGACTTCTTCTTTGCTTTGTAAGCAGTTAAAGAGTAGCCCACTACTATTCCAGATCCTGAGGCCCAGGGATCCCTTAGCCTTTTAGAGAACAGAGCATGACTCTAGTCAATAATAAGCTCAACCATACTGAAAATAATGTATAATATGCTCAGTACGGATTACTACCAGTTGATCTTTCTGTTTACTTTCGAGTCTGCCAACATGGTAGCCAAAGCAAAGCAGAAAATTGGTAGTAAGACGACACGGAAACTGCGCTTTGGGTATTCTACTCAAAGCTTTGCGGGATACCGCCATTCTGGTTGGAAACAAACAGAATGCTATCGCTGCATAGTTGAACAGTGATGTTCAGCAGTGTTCAGCGTAAATGTATCAGATACGCTGAGACTTCACAAGACCCACAGCTTTTGGGAAAGCAAGATGGGGACGCTGGCCTAGCCGTCATGGGCGGGATCCGTATGAATTTAGTACCCAACCGGATAGAAAAGAGGGGCTTTTTCGATTTCTGGCAAAGCCGTTGCCTGGTGGGCTGGATCCGGCTCAACTTGGCTGGGAGAGGCAATCGGCACCTCGATCATCCGATCCGGTACCAGCGGCACCATTTCGGAGCGGTCGGCAATTTCCCGCAGAGAATTGGCAATGGATTCTTGAGTCAGCAGAAACTGTCGTTCGTTGCGCTGCATCTGCTGCCACACCTGGTAACGCTGGCTCCACCGGCTTTGGGTATGCACAGTCCAACTGTAAAGGCTCAACACTGAAACCCCGGAGAGGATAGCCATCCCTGTGGAGATTTGCTTCCACCAGCCTAGGTGTTCTGCCCAAGCCGAATGTTGGCTGCGAGGATGGGCTGATTTCAACTTCAAATTCAAAGGTTGGGTGCGGCTGGCCTGAACTGTACCGGAGAGGGGTCGGCTCAGAGCAGAAGGCTGTCTGTGGCGACGAGGGCTTTTGGGACGATCAAGACCTGCGTTCAAAGGCTGGCTAACCATAGGGCTTAACCTCACACACACCAAGGGATCCGACGGTGCAGGACTGCCGGTTCCGCTTCACCCTAGTTCCCCGCGCCCCCCAACAGCAACCCCCTTCTCCCGATTCCCGGCCTCAGCAGGACAGCTGTCCGCTTCACGGTAGCCGATCTCTTGAGAGCGGGAGAACCAACCTAAACCTACATCTGACTGCTGCGGGCAGCCACTCGCAGTTTGGCAGAGCGGGCCCGTGGATTGCGTTGCCGTTCCAGTTCGGAAGGGGACAAGGGCTTGGGGGTGAGCACCTGCCAACGGGGATCCCTGCGAAAGGCCCATTTCACCAGGCGATCTTCAAGGCTATGGAAGCTGATTACGGCCAACCTGCCGCCGGGTTTCAACCAAGTGGGGGCTTGGGCCAGCAAGGTTTCTAAAGCCTCCAGTTCTCGGTTCACGGCAATGCGCAACGCCTGAAAGACGCGGGTGGCCGGGTGGATGCGGCCTCGCCGAGCTGCCGGAGGTACCGCCTGCCAAACCACCTGGGCCAACTGGGTAGTTGTGGCGAGGGGACGAGCCTGCTCGATGTGATGGGCAATGCGGCGGGCAAATCGCTCTTCGCCGTAACGGGTGAAAATCTCGATCAACTCTTCGACCGGGCGATGATTAACCCAATCGGCAGCGGTTTCCTGAGCGGCACTGGGATCCATGCGCATATCCAGCGGCCCCTCTCCGCGAAAGCTAAATCCCCGCTCAGGGCAGTCCAGTTGCGGCGAACTCACCCCCAAGTCGGCCACGATGCCATCGAAGGGGATCCCCTGCCCCTGCTCATCCCGAAAGCCGTGCTGCTGCAGATCGAAATCGGCAAAATTGAGGTGCCACAGTTGGATGCGACTACTGGGGATCCCTTCTGCTGCAAAACGCGCTTGCGCCGCCTGCAGAGCCGCCGGATCCCGATCCAACCCCACCACTCGGGCAGCTCCCCCCCGCAGCAGCGCCAAGCTGTGCCCACCCCCTCCCAACGTCACATCCAGAAAAGTGCCGCCCCCCTGGGGTTGCAGGTAGGCCATCACCTCCTCGGTCAAAACAGAGTCGTGTTGATACACCTCGCCAAGCACGGTTTGCGGGGGTTCTATTTCTGCTGCTACAAAGTTCAGTATCTGCAAAAAAAAGGCCGAGGCCAGGCCCCGACCGAGGAATCCATGTTGTTAAGGTGATCCTCTGGGAAAAGAGGGGTTGCCGTCAAAAGACAGGCTGTCTTGGGATCCCCGGCAAAATCTCTGGGGCGCGAGTCCCGCTCTGAGTATGATGAGACTGCTCCTGCTTTTGCCAAGTCTGCCGTCAGGGTTGCTGTGTTGACTCACTCTTCTGCTACTGATATCTTGACCCTCTCGCCGGCCAAGGGCCTGCGCGGCCAAGTGAGCATCCCCGGCGACAAGTCCATTTCCCACCGCGCCCTGATGCTGGGATCCCTGGCCGAAGGAGAAACCACCATCCAAGGGCTGTTGCTGGGAGAGGATCCCCGCAGTACGGCAGCCTGTTTTCGGGCGCTGGGGGCAGATATTTCGGAGCTTAACAGCGAGTGTGTTCGCATTCGGGGGGTTGGCCTGGGCCGGCTGCAAGAACCGGCAGACGTGTTGGATGCAGGTAACTCCGGCACCACCTTGCGCCTGATGCTGGGGATCCTGGCTGGCCAGGCCGGGCGCTTTTTTGCCGTCACCGGCGATCGCTCCCTGCGCTCGCGGCCCATGGGACGGGTGGTAGAACCGCTGCGGCAGATGGGGGCCAGCATTTGGGGACGGGCCGGTGGGACGTTGGCACCTTTGGCCGTACAAGGGGGATCCCTCAAGGGCATTCACCATCGCTCCCCGGTGGCTTCGGCGCAGGTGAAATCCTGCCTCTTGCTGGCGGGTCTGCTGGCGGAAGGCACCACCCAAGTCACCGAGCCGGCTCTCTCTCGGGACCACTCGGAACGGATGTTGCGGGCCTTCGGGGCCAACATTCAGGTGGATCCGGAAACAAAAACCGTGGCCGTGGTGGGGGGATCCCGCCTGGTGGGCCAGAGAGTTCAGGTGCCGGGGGATATCAGCTCGGCAGCCTTTTGGCTGGTGGCCGCCTCCATTGTGCCCGAGAGCGAATTGCTGCTAAGGGATGTGGGCCTCAACCCCACCCGTACCGGTGCGCTGCAGGTGTTGCAGGAGATGGGGGCCGATATTCAAATTGAAAACTGCCGGGAAATGGCCGGCGAGCCCCTGGGAGATCTGCGGGTGCGTTCGGCCCGCTTGCGCGGCTGCACCATCGCCGGCGATCTCATCCCCACCCTGATCGACGAGATCCCGGTTTTGGCGGTGGCGGCGGCCTTTGCCGAGGGGATCACCGTGATTCGCGATGCCGCAGAGCTGCGGGTCAAAGAAAGCGACCGTCTGGCTGCCATAGCCCAAGAGCTGAGCCGCATGGGAGCCCAGGTCACTGAATATCCTGATGGCCTGGAAATCAAGGGAGGGATCCCTCTTCACGGGGCCGAGGTCGACAGCCACGAGGATCACCGCATCGCCATGAGCCTGATGGTGGCAGCTCTAGGAGCGCAGGGATCCACCCTCCTCAGGGGAGCCGACTGTGCCCGCATCTCCTACCCCGACTTCATTCCCACCCTGCAACGATTGACTGCTTCCCCCCTGGAGTCTTGAGAGGGCCCATCTTTAACTTTGCCGCCTCTGCTCCTATGTCGACCTGCCCCAGCCCGCCCGGCCCTATCGCCATCGAACATCTCTGCTTCCGGGTTCCTCCCGGTGGGCAAGCAGCCTTTCTTGAGCAAGACGAGCGGGTTTGGGGATCCGCCCTGCGCCGGCATCCGGGTTTTCTGGGCAAAGAAGTTTGGCTGGATCAAGAGGATCCCGAACTTGTCCACCTCATCCTCCGCTGGGCCAGCCGTGCTGACTGGAAGGCCTTTCCCTCCGAGCAAGTGGAGGCATTGGATCGGCAAATGCGGCCTTTTTATGTGCGCTTGGAACAGGCCAAAGAATACCAGCTCTGGCAGCCCGGCCCTTCTGCAGGGACAGGAAAGCAGGATTAAGGGATCCCTTCAGTCTCAAAACCTACCTCAGAGCCCACCGAGTCAGCCCTGGGGGATCCTGCCACCCGCTCCTGCTCCACCAGCTCCCGCAAACTGGGCATGGTCACGGCCAAAGCTCCTTCTCGCCGCTGCAGCCCCGCTTCAAAACTCTCAGGGGTGACAATGCCGCCGGAAATGAGCATCTTAAAAGCGTCTTCCACCGGCATGAACACTTCCACCACCTGGTCTTCCGGCACAATGGCGTACCAGCCCGTCGTTGGATTGGGGGTGGTGGGCACAAACAGGCCAAGGGAGCGCTGCGGCCCATCGGGCCGAATGGGAGTTTGAATGGTGCCCGTCACAAAGGCCAGCGCCCAAGCTCCTGGTCGGGGATATTCCACCAGCACCACCCGCCGAAAGCGCTGATTGTTGGGGGCAAACAAAACACTGACCAATTGCTTCAAGGTCTTGTACACCAGCCCCGCCACCGGAATCGCATGGAGCAACTGTTCGCTGAGATTGAGCAGCCACTGGCCGACAATGTTGCGGGCCATGAAGCCAATCAACAGGATGAGCACAATCGGCGTCAACAGGCCCACCGCCAGATCGATGAGGTTGATCAAGATCGGGTGCAAACCCTGGATGGGATTGAACTGCTTCGGAATGCTGGTCAGAAAGCCAATGCTCCAGGTGGCCACCTCCACCGTCAGCCAAATGGTAGTTGCCAGAGGGATCACCACCAGCAACCCCGCCACGAAGTAGTTCTTAAGATGCTGTTTCCATTGTGAAACCATGGTGAGGTCGTTCCGTCAAGTCAACCGAGTGGATGCACCGAACCTTTGCAAGTGGAGCTTGCAGATGGCAATCATGATACCTGCCTTCTGCATTGCCCTCATGGGGGGCAGCCGCAACTTGCTCGAAAAAGAAACCGGGCTGCCAAAAAGCGCAGAGCCCCAAACTTTCATCAGGCCGATAATGCTATCTTAGGTCGATATAAAATTTTGTAAAGGCAGGGATCCCGTCCCGAGGCGTTGTGGCCAAGCCCCTGGATGGTTTGTGTTTCTGCTGGGTGTAGCGTGGGAGGCCCTATGTCAGAGTCAGATTGGCTAGAGCATACCTGTCAGGTGGAGGTGCCTGTTCCCATTGAGCAGGTATGGGATTTGTGGGCCAACCTCACCCTCATGCCCCGTTGGATGAAGTGGATCCGCTCGGTGGAATTGCTGGATCAGG
The DNA here is from genome assembly GCF_054060305.1 of Thermostichus sp. OS-CIW-31. NCBI lineage: Bacteria > Bacillati > Cyanobacteriota > Cyanophyceae > Thermostichales > Thermostichaceae > Thermostichus > Thermostichus sp. OS-CIW-31. The sequence goes on from NZ_JBSSDA010000008.1 coordinate 61,867, forward strand.
AGCTGTCCCGGTGGACACTGGATACCCGCGGCCTCACCTTCAGTTGGATCTCCCGCACCCACACGGTGGTGAAACACCAACACATCGGCTGGAGTTCGGTGGAGGGGCTGCCCAATCGGGGCGCGCTGCGCTTTTACGACCGCAAAGGCAGTACCATCGTGAAGCTGTCGGTGGCCTACAAGATCCCGGGGATCCTCGGCAAAATCTTGGATGGCCTGTTTGTGGGCAAAGTGGTGGAGAGCACCATCCAGGCGGATCTGGAGCGCTTCAAAGCCTATGCCCTAGAGCATGCGGGGCCAACCGCCGAAAGTGCCTCGGCCAGCTAGCCTCAGTTTGTCAGGCCCAAGTGTTTTGCTGAACTCCCCCTTCCTTGCCAACCCTCACTGCTGCAAAGGTCTTCTTCATGCCCGATCCCTCTCCTGAGCCTGTCATTGCCCTCTCTCGTCAGCCGGTGGACAACCGCAACATTCGCTTCTCTCTGGAGCGGGGCGAGCTGGATCTGGATCAACTTCTCCTGCTGTTGAACCGCAATGCCTTTTGGGCGCAGAATCGCCAGCGGCAGGAGATGGAGCGGGCCGTTGCCCACAGCCATCCGGTGGTCAGCGCCTGGGATGGGGAGCGCCTGATTGGCTTTGGCCGCGCCACTTCCGATGGGGTTTACCGAGCCGTCCTCTGGGATATCGTGGTTGATCACGATTACCGACGTCAGGGCATTGGCCGCAAGTTGGTGGAAACCCTGATCAGCCATCCCCACCTGCAGTCGGTGGAGCGCATCTACCTGTTCACAACCCATCAGCGCGGCTTTTACGAGCGGATCGGCTTTGTGGAAAACCCCAGCACCACCTTGGTCTTGCACGGGCGCCCTCTGGAGTTTTTGATCCCAGCTGCCGAGCAGGAGCAGGGGATCCCAGGGAAATGAGGCAGGTGAGTGTATCTTGAACAACAGTGGGTTGGCTCTGCCTTGGGAGGAGGACGCGCTAGCCTGAAAAGCAAAAAGGGTGAGAGGGTGTACTCATGGCCAATCGCCTCGCCACAAGTTCCAGCCTTTATTTGCGCAAGCACGCCGAGAACCCGGTGGACTGGTGGCCTTGGATCCCAGAAGCTCTGGAGAAAGCGCGGGCCGAGGATAGGCCGATTTTTCTGTCCATCGGCTATTCCAGTTGCCACTGGTGTACGGTCATGGAGGGCGAGGCTTTTTCCAACCCTGAAATTGCCGCCTTTTTGAATGCCCATTTTTTGCCCATCAAGGTGGATCGCGAGGAGCGGCCGGATCTCGACAGCATCTACATGCAGGCGTTGCAGCTCATGAGCGGGCAGGGGGGGTGGCCCCTCAATGTTTTCCTCACGCCCGATGACCTGGTGCCCTTTTACGCCGGCACCTATTTTCCCGTAGAGCCCCGCTTTGGCCGCCCGGGGTTTCTGGCCTTGCTGCAGCGCATCCTGCAGTTTTACCGGCAGGAAAAGGAAAAAATAGAGGAGATGAAAGGCCAGATTTTGACGGCTCTGACCACCCTCAGCGACTTAGTGCCGGAAGACCACATTCCCGCCGACCTGCTGCGCTCTGGGATCCCCAAGATCCAGCCTTTGCTCTCCAATGCCGGGGCGGTGCAGCAATTTCCCATGATGCCCTACGCTCAGTTGGTATTGCGTTCGGCCCGCTTCGACCCACCAGAAGGGATCCCCGGCTCCATGAGCGCTCTGGAACGGGCCAAAGAGCGAGGCATGGCCTTGGTGCTGGGAGGGATCTTCGACCATGTGGCCGGAGGATTTCACCGCTACACCGTGGATCCCACCTGGACGGTGCCCCACTTTGAAAAGATGCTCTACGACAACGGGCAGATCCTAGAGTTTCTCTCCGATCTGTGGGCGCACGGTATCCAAGATCCGGCCATCGAGCGGGCGGTGCGGCTGACAGTGGAGTGGGTGGCGCGAGAGATGACCGCCCCTGCCGGGTATTTCTACGCCGCTCAAGATGCCGACAGCTTTGCCCGGGCAGAAGATCGAGAGCCAGAGGAGGGAGAGTTCTACGTCTGGCGCTGGCAGGAGCTGCAGGAGCTCTTGGGGGAAGAAACCTTCCGCGCCTTGCAGCAGGCGTTTGACCTATCGCCGGGGGGCAACTTCCCCGATCGGCCCGGCTGCATCGTCTTGCAGCGCCAACAGGGAGGAGCGTTGCCGCCAGAAGTTGAAGCCGCCTTGACCACCCATCTGTTTCAGGCACGCTATGGCTCTGCGGATCGACGAGTTCCCTTCCCTCCGGCAGTGGATGCCCAATCGGCCCGTCTGCAATCCTGGCCAGGGCGAATCCCACCTGTCACCGACACCAAGATGATCGTCTCTTGGAACGCCTTGATGATCTCCGGCCTGGCGCGGGCCTATCAAGTGTTCGGCAACGCAGACTATCTGCAATTGGCTCTGCGGGCAGCCCAATTCATCCTCAGCCAGCAGCGCCACCCTGAGACCGGATCCCTGTTGCGCTTGAACTACGATGGCACAGCGCAGGTGCCCGCCAAATCGGAAGATTACGCCCTGCTGATCAAGGCCCTGTTGGACTTGCAGCAAGCCTGCCTGCCCCTGGTGGGGGATCCCACCCCTCAAGACTGGTTGCAGGCTGCCCTCCAGCTCCAGCAGGAGATGGATGCGCAACTGTGGGATCCGGCCAGGGGGGGATACTTTGTCAGCGATGCCCAGAGTGCCCCTGAGCTGTTGGTGCGAGAGAAGGAGTTCCAGGACAACGCTACCCCTGCAGCCAATGGGGTGGCCATTGCCAACCTGGTGCGCCTTGCCGCCCTCACTGGAGATCTGGACTACCTGGAGCGGGCAGAGCAGGCCTTGAAAACCTTTGCCCACATCATGAGCACCCAGCCGCGCACCTGCCCCAGCCTTTTTGCCGGACTGGATTGGTATAGCAATTGGGTGAAAGTCACCCTGGAGGCCGATTCCATTCCCGCCTTTCAGCAACGATCTTGGCCCACCACCGTCTTTGCTCTCCCCACCGAAGCCGAACCTCTGCCGGAAGGAGCTCTAGGGCTGGTGTGCTGGGGCAACAAATGCCTGGCCCCTGCCAGTTCTCTCGAGCAAATCCAGTCGCAAATCGGCAAAGGCCAAAATCGAGCTTACTGACCTTTGCCCAACTTTTGCTCAGGGCAGCAGGGATCCCTTTGCCAAGGTTACCGCTGGGGCTCCGCAGGCTTTTCCACCCCAAAAAACTCAATGCGGTAACTTTGGATGCGGGTGCCCGTTTGTTGCTCCACTTGGGCCAGCAGTTCAGGCGGCAGCTCCACGTCCACATCCAAGATGCGGTTGCTATCCAGACAGTTCACGTGGCTGTGGGGATGGGTGCGGTTGCCGTAGCGGCGCCCATCGGCACGATCCAAGCACTCGACAATGTTGTGGCTGGCCAAAGCTTCCAGGTTTTGATAAACGGACGTGTGGCCAATCGGTTTGCCCTGCTGATTTAAGCGATCGTAAATCTCGCGGGCGGAGAGGTGCTCGCCACACTGCCACAGCAGCTCCAGGATATAACGGCGCTGTCGGCTCAAACGCAGATTGCACTCCCGGCACCGTTCCAAAGCAGCTTCCAAAGAATCCAAGGGGCGAGGCATGGAAAACCTCAAGTCATACCGAGTCTGAGATAGGTAGTTGCTCATCTCTACCAAGGTAGCATTTGTGCGTCAACAGTTGTTCAAAAAACACCCCGAACTCTACAAGAGCTGCCGCGCATAGCCATCTTCGAGCCGAGTCCAGGCCGTGCGCAGATGGAAGAGCCCAACATCAGCCTTTTGATTTTCTACAATACCGCTGGAGTGTTGGGGGCAAAGATCATGCAGCGGCGCAAGGTAATTCTGGGTTTGTTGGGGTTGGCCAGCAGCAGTGGATTGGCAGGAGCCTATTGGGCCAGTCGGCAGCAGCCCTCTCATCTAGCCCCAGGGATGGGATCCCCTAGAGCCGCTCTCCCCTCTCCTAACCCCCAGCCCACCCCCACCGTCGTCCCCCATCCAGATGCCCCCCATGGCCTCTACATCCCCCCCCGCCGAGATCTGCGCCTCTTGGTCATCAGTGACATGAACGGCATCTACGGCTCGGTGGAATACGACCCAGAGGTGGATCGGGGCATCGGCCTCATCCCCTATCTTCAGCCGGATATTGTTTTGGGAGGAGGAGATATGGTGGCCGGTCAGGATCCCCGCCTGTCGGAGGAGCGCATTCGCGCCATGTGGGCAGCCTTCGACCGGCATGTAGCTGGCCCAATCCGTGCGGCCAAACTTCCCTACGGCTTTACCTTGGGCAATCACGATGCTTCCTGTGCCCGCACCACGCGGGGCGGCTTTCTCTTTCAAAAAGAACGGGGTCTGGCCCGCGAGTTTTGGAACGATCCGGCCCACGACCCAGGTTTGAACTTTGTGGATCGGGGGGACTTTCCCTTCTACTACACCTTTGAAAAAGACGATGTGTTTTACCTAGTCTGGGATGCCACCTGCAATTACATCCCGCCCGAACAAATGGCCTGGGCGGAAGCGGCTCTGGCCAGCGAACGGGCTCAGAAGGCCAAGTTGCGCATTGTCATCGGCCATCTGCCCCTCTACGCCATCACTGTCGGGCGCGACGATCCGGGAGAAGTGCTGCTGGAGGCGGATGCCAAACGGGCTCTGCTGGAGAAGTACCGCGTCCACACCTACATCAGCGGCCACGACCACGGCTACTACCCTGGCCACAAAGGGCAACTGCAACTGCTTCACTGCGGCATTCTCGGCTCTGGCCCTCGTCCCCTCTTGGGCAGCCCTCTGCCCCCCCGCAAGACCCTCACCCTTATCGACGTGGATTTCGAGAGCCCAGATGTTACCTATTACACTACCTATCACATGCGGGATCTGAGCGTGATCGACCAAGCAGAGCTGCCCCGTTTCATCACTGGGCACAATGGCTTGGTGCTGCGCCGCGACGTCAATTGGGACAACCTCACCCCTGAAGAAATCGCCACCTGCCAAGCTCGTATTGGATCCCTGTGTCGGGATTAACGTCTCCGTCTTGGCAAAAGATTGATGAGCCGTTTGTAGATGCTGATACATTTACGCTGAACACTGCTGAACATCACTGTTCAACTATGCAGCGATAGCATTCTGTTTGTTTCCATTCGCGTTAGCGGGACGGAGTCCAAACAGAATGGCGGTATCCCGCAAAGCTTTGAGTAGAATACCCAAAGCGCAGTTTCCGTGTCGTCTTACTACCAATTTTCTGCTTTGCTTTGGCTACCATGTTGGCAAACTCGAAAGTAAACAGAAAGATCAACTGGTAGTAATCCGTACTGAACATATTATACATTATTTTCAGTATAGTTGAGCTTATTATTGACTAGAGTCATGCTCTCGCGAGGGTTCTGCACACTTCGCGAGCAGCCCAGGCTTTTCAACAGATGATTCAAAGCAGCTTTTTCCAGCAACACCAGCCATAGCCGGTGCAACTGTGTCTCTCGCATAACGGATGCCGGTGATTGATTTCAGCGAAACTGTAGAGAGCTTGTGAAGGCAGCAACAAGAAACGTTAAAGAGAACACAAAGTTGGCAACGGAATGTTGGCAGTGTTATCTTCAAGCGCGGTTGACCTACCGTCGCTGAGCCGGTTGACTGTTGCGCCTTTTCCCTGCCGTCCAACTGATCGACAACTGGAGCGCAAAACTCCTGCTACCCTGGTTGAATGATGGTTTCGTTCCTGGTTGAGGTAGAGGGGAATTTGACAGATGAGCAGGTGCGGGAGGGATTCCACGCCCTCTCTGACCCGATTCGCCTGCGCGTGCTGCAACTGCTGCAGGGGCGTGAGTTGTGTGTTTGTGATCTCTGCGAGGAGCTGAAGGTGAGCCAATCCAAGCTCTCGTTTCACCTCAAAACCCTGCGGGATGCGAAATTGGTCAATGCTCGCCAGCAGGGGCGCTGGATTTACTACAGCCTCAACCCACCCGGTTTTCAGCTCCTGCAGCATTTTTTGGATAGATTGGGGCAAGCTGGCCCTGTCAAGGCCGCAGTTCCCTGTGTGGAAGACCTCTAAGGCGAGCAGGGATCCCAAAATGTCCCTAGAAAAACTGTCGGATCCCGCCCTTGTACGTTCCGAAGACGGGCTTGCTGCAACACAAGAAATTACAGATGTGAATGGTGTTCCCTGCTGGCAACCCCAGGGATCCCGGCGGGTCAACTCGGAGAAAATGAGGATCCCATCTCCTAAAATCCATCAAAGTTCCCTGACACCAGCTCCCCCGTTGCTTAGTTAGGATTGATACAAGAGAGGTGGGAACAACATGATACGTGAACAGCGAGAAGAGTTGGAACGCATCCACCGAGCACACCTGTGGAATCGCCTCAAGGAGCGGGTGAAACGCGCCCAGTTGAATCCATCTCTGCTGGCTTTGCTGGCACGAGAGGCTTTTGAGTTGGGCTTCCCCCTTCCCTCTTTATCTGACCAACCCCAGGTCAATTCCCCTGCTGAGCAGCCCCAAGATGGAAGTCATCATCGCCGCACAAGGCCTCCGGCCCGCTGGCGCGAACGGTGAGTCCACCCTCTCTTCTGGCCGAGAAAGCGGGCAGCCACGATCATAGGAGAATTTCTCTCCAGAGACTCTCAAAGCAGCTAGTCTAGGCAATGATTTTGAATAAATCAGAGCCCATGATGAACACCGCCGAAGCCCTTCAGATTCTCAACCTTCCGCCGGACGCAACCGAGCGGCAGATCCGGGGGCGACTGTTTCAGGAATACCAAACCCTCAGTACTGCCCTCGCAGAACTGGAGGACGAGCGACAAAGACCCTTGCTAGAGGCGCAACTGGCGCGGCTGAATGAGGCGCGGGATGTATTGCTCAGCGGGGGATCCCAGGCTGAGAAGGGTTTGTCTTGGGTCAGCCCAGAGGACTTGCCCCCCCAGGTGATTGTGCTGCTTTACCAAGCCAATGGGCAGGAGGGAATCTGCACGCGCCAGGTTGGGGGTCAAGATATCGTCATTGCTTTCGAGAGCTCGTTTGCGGCAAGAAAATATGCGCAGCGGTTGGCTCAACAGGGGCTGCCCAAGCCCGTGGCAGAACGCTTTGACACGCAGGAGATCGTCGATTTTTGCCGCAGCGGAGGGTATGGGTTGATGGTGGTTCCGGCCAGCGAAACGCTGGAGCCCCTACAAGAAAGCACGGAAGCTGCCCGTGATTGGCAGGGCAGGTCTTGATGCCGTTTGGCCTCGATCCACTTGCGTTAAGGGTGCCCTCGATGATTAGTGTGGAACCGATCTCTGTGGACGAGTTTCGCCAGCTCATGGCCGCCGATCTGGACGCTTGCTGCGAGGCCTTTGATTTGCGGGCGGAGTACCTGCGTCTGCAGCAACAGCGGCTACGCTCCTGGGGCATGCTGGCCTTTGGTTTGATAGCAATAGCCTTGGTCATCTTCTTGGGGATGCGGGATCCCGGCTCTTGGGTGTCCTATACCGCGGCTGCCGGGATCCTACTGCTGCTCCTGTTGGGGATCCTGAGAGTCAGCCTGCGCTTGGGAAAAAGCCTGCATCGCATCCGGCAGCGTTGGCAGGAAGCCCATCTGCTCAACAGCACCCCCGAGGTGATGAAGTTTGCCACCGATCTGGCCCGCAAAGTAAAAGACTACAACCACTGGGTCAACGAGCTTCGGCAATCGCTGCAGGGGGGGCAGCATTGGCGGGATTTTCGGCAACTCAGTGAGGCTGAGCAAAAGTACATCCAGTCGCTGTTTTTGCAGGTGCGGGCCCAACTGGTGATGGCCCTACAGGTGTGCCGAGCTTTAGTCGAGGATCCACAAGCCTCTGTGGCTCAGTATCTCAACCAAATGGTTGCCCGGGATCAGCAACTGCTGGAGCAGTTTACCGCCAAAAACCTGACCGCCAACCGCTACGTGACCTTGGCTCGCCAGCTATCTGTGCTGGAGGAAGATTTGCAAGCCCAGCTCAGAGCCTTGGGATCCCGATGATACCCTGTTGGAGGTGTCCAGCAGCGTACTCATGGGCAGTAGAGGCACTCGAAAATTGTACGGCCTGTTGCTTGCCGGCGGACTGGGCTTGCTGGGATGCGGGGATCCGAATGTACCTCTGACCCAACCGCCCCCCGATGCTTTTCGGGTTAGCACCCCACGGCCACCGCGCCTGGATCTCTATCCCACCCCATCACCAACACCAACTCCTACCCCGACACCACCCCCCAGCTTGCTGGAGCTCACAGCCCGTTGGTTGGGGATCCCTTGGCCGCCCCAAGAGACCAGCCTGGTGAGATTGAGCGCCCATTTCCTGGAGATCCCCCTACCCCCGAAGCCGCGCCGCTCCGCCAGCCCCTCGCCTCAGCCTTCCCCCAGCCCAGAGAGTGAGGAGAGAAGGCAACAAGGCCGGGAAACCTAGTCCGCACCGCTGGCCTCTGGGGATTTAGGCGCCTACGGTCGCCGGCTCCGTTTCTCGAACGCGCAGCTTTTCACAGGGGATGGTATCCGCCAGAATAGAGCTGGCCATCATACCCGTGTGAATCTCCAGTTTGGCTCCGGGCACCGCCTCAAACAGCAGCCGCTGGCCTGGAAAGACCACCCGCTCAAAGTACCAGTTTTCGATATTCGTGATGCGAACCACCTGAATGGAGCTGGTCGCATTGATGTAGCTACAGGTTATTCGCTCTGCTCGTTTTTTATCGGGGATTGCATCGAGTGTTTGCATTGTTCAGATCACCAGCCCACTTTGCTCAGCCTATCATCTACCCTAACACCGCCTGGGGATCACTGCGGTAGTCTGCGATACGGCGATCCCAACTGGCAGAAATCAATCCTGGAAAAAATAACTTCTGTATTTTACCTTACTGTTTCGATTTCCAAGAGGGTTCTGCAATTCGAGGAAGATTTGAATTAGGATTTTTCCCCAATATGGGACAATTTCTCATAGAAAATCTCCACAGAGTAGTAGTCAGGATTACATTTTTCCGTTCCCTTGGAGTTTGGGGATCAGGGCTCTTGGATCCTCGATCCCGTCGTCGGCTGCGGCGAGGATTGGCCGGGATCCCAGTTCAGGCCCTCCACCCGCAGCTCCAGAGCCCCCGACTGGCGCACCGGATTGTACTGCAGGCTAAAGCCATAGGTGCGGCGGTCGTAGCCCAGGCGATAGACGACATCCACCTGCTGGCCCGACTGCAAATCTACCGTTGTCTCTGCCCCTACCCGCAGCGGGCCGTACAGTTGTTGCAAAAAGCCCAGGACGAGCTGTTCCCGCGTGGTGATGCGGTCGAACAAAAATGGCGAGGCTCCGGCCAAAAAACCGTTGGAGTAGGTCACCCTCAGGTTGGTGTAGTCGAAGGTATCGGCCACAAAAGCCCCAATCACCGCATCAATGCCAATACTGCCGGCAGTATAGCTCTGGGCTCGGCCATTGGAGTAAAAAGACTGGCTGCTGCTCACACCGGTGCTGAGCCAGATCCCTTGCTCGATGGGCAGAGCGGAAAAGCGGGGTGGGGGATCCGCCGCCGTCTTGGGAGGGCTCCAGAGGGGAAAGGAGCGATTCAAGGTTGCCCCCAGTTGCAGGCGGGAGAGCTGAATGCGGTCGGTGGTGTTGGCTAAGGCCAACTCCGGATCCGTGTCGATTTCATCCGGCTGCCCCAAGGCATCGATGTAGTCGGCGGCTATGCGGTAGCTGAGATCCAAGCCGGTATTGCCCAGGCGGAGGGTGGGGGAGCGGTAGCTGGCACCGAGGCGGTTTTCCACAATTTGAAACCCCAGGCGACCGCTGAAGAAGCGTTCCCGATAGGCGTAGGTGTAGGCGACTTCTCCGCCATCGCCGGTGGTGATGCGGTGTTCGACCTGGGCTCGCAAGCGCTGAGCAAACTCCTGGAAGACGATCCCCCGCAGCTCGGCAAACAGCGAGGTTTGAGCGTTGGCTTCCGGTTGCCGCCAACGAAAATCGGCCCGCAGCCCGATCCCATCCAAAAGGCCCTGCTCACTGCCCCAAAGGCGCTGCGGATACAGTTGCGGGGAGAGCACCAAGCTCACATTGGGATCCCGCAGCAGCTCGAAGTTGGGTTGCAGGATCAGGCCCCGTCGCAATTCTTCTCGGTCGAAATCGTCGTAGAAGATGCTGACCGGAGGCTGACGGTTCAACGAGTCGAAGCGCAGCCGAATGGGCAGGGGCAGAAACAAGACCTGGTCGAAAACCAATTGCCCCGCCTCGGCAATCAAAAGGCTGGAGCCATCGGCTTGCAGGGTGGAGGTCACCCGTGGGCTGCGAATCTCCAACTCCGGCGGATCCAGCGGGTCGTTGGTCAGCCGCACCTGTTCTCCTTCCCAGGTGTTGGCATCGAAGCGAATGCGAACGGCACGAAAGCGCACCAACCGCTCTGGCGCCAAAGCGGCTGCCGGGGATCCACTGGCCTGCAACTGGCCAATATCCACCTGCCCGAAGGCCTCTTCCAAAAATCCCCGCTCTTGCTCAAAGTCGTACTCCAGCCGGGATCCCTGAATGCGCTGCCGATCCAGTTGAATAGAAACATTGCCCTCGGCCACAGCCCGCCGCTGTCGCAGTTCAATGCGCAGGCGATCCGCCCGCAACACAGAGCGGCCCAGCCGCATCTCCACATTGCCTTCTGCTTGGAAGACTTCCGCCCGTTGATCGAAGGTTTGCCGGTCAGAACGCAGCCGTAACGTTCGGTCGGCAACGGCGCTGAGGTCAGTCGTATCCATGGGCTGAGCGCCCCCCTTCTTCTGGGACTCCACCTGAGCCGCAGTAGGGCCGGCAACTGCCAACCCCAGCACCCCCAAGCAGAGCCAGAGCAACCGCAACCCTCTCATAATCACCCGGCGCAAAACTTCAACACAGATCCCCTACGGCTTCCCCAGCCCGCTAGCTTGTGGCCAACTGGGAAAGGTTGAGGACTCGGTTGAGCTTGCCGCTGCGGTAGCCCTCCAAATCGAGACTGACATAGAGATAGCCGAAGGATTGCAGGGCCTTGACCAGCGCTTCCAGATTGGTTTTCTGCACAAACTCCACGATCTGATCCGGAGGAAGTTCGATGCGGGCGGTGTCCTTCTCCGAGCGCACCCTGACCTGCCGCCAACCCAAGCTGCGCAAGTAGCGCTCCGCCGCTCCCACCCGACGCAGCTTCTCAGGGGTGATTGCCTCCCCGTAGGGAAAGCGAGAGCTGAGGCAGGGTTGGGCCGGTTTATCCCACCAAGACAGCCCCAGGTGGCGAGACAATTGCCGCACCTCCAGCTTGCTCATCCCCACCTCCGCCAAAGGGGAACGCACGCCGCGCTCCCGAGCTGCCTGTGTCCCCGGTCGGTAATCGGCCAGATCGTCGGCATTGAGACCATCCACCACATGGTTATATCCCTGGGCTTGGGCCAACAGGCGCAAGGTATCGTGCAAGTGACTTTTGCAGAAGTAACACCGGTTAACAGGGTTGGCAGCGTAGCTCGGATCCTCCAGCTCGTGGGTTTCGACGATCTGATGGCGGATCCCGATTTGCCGAGCCTGCTGAATTGCTTCTTCCAAATCTTCCGGCAGCAGCGAAGGAGAAGCAGCGGTGACGGCCAGGGCCCGCTCCCCCAACTGATCCCAGGCCAACTTGGCCACCAGGCTGCTATCAACCCCCCCAGAGTAGGCCACCAAGACCTGCTCCATCTCGGCGAAGATCTGGACAAGCTGCTGGAACTTGCGCTGCAGGACGGGATCCCACTCCAGCAGGAGGTTGGCCGCTATTCCTCCCTCTCCGGGGGGGAGAGGGTCGAGACGAGAGGCGGTTGGGCCTTGGGCTGTGCTCATGAAGACAGAAGATGCCAAGCGTTTGGATAACCAAGCAAGGGCACCGTCTCGCCACCGCCGGCAGGAGAAGAGCCGGTTGCGAGCAGGGGCAGGGATCCCCCCTCTTTCTATTCTTTCCCAGAGATCCCCGATTTTCCAACGCTTCCCTCCAGCTTGGGATACGGGATCCCTCAAGGAAAAGTAGACAATTGGGCAATCTATCCGTAGTCCGCTGACCTGCTGTCGCGATGGTGCTATGCCTCCGGCACCCTACCGGGAACTGCACCGCTTCGCGATACGCTGAATGAAATGGGTTGCAGTGGCCCCTTATAATTTTTTCTGGGTTCTCTGCCGCAATTGACCTCACAGCTTTTTCCGGCGACACTTGCTACAGCCAATGCAGAGATATCTACTTGGTTATAGGGATCCCACCTATCTTGCAGAACTTCATGAAACTTAGAAAAAGCGGTACCCCTCTCCTAGCGCACCATGGCTTTGCAACTTGAACCCGCCAGCCCGCCAGAAGTGGCCGTTTATCAGCCCTATTACGCCGTTGCCCGCCGACAGTACCTAGCCCTCGCGGTGGGCCTCCACAAAAAAGCCAGCCTGGAAGGGCAGAGGGCCATCGAGGGGGAAGAGCCTGTCCGCTTCTTGGCCAGTTGGCACATGTCCCCGTTGCCTTCGGATCTGACGGTGGTTCAGGTGATCTTTGCTCAGGATGCAGATCTCACCTATCAGCTCTCCATTGCCAACTACGAGTTTGTGGATTATCTGATTGATGTCGTCTCTTTGGTGCAGCGCGGACAACCGCCGGATTTCTCCACCGCCTTTTACAAGAAACTGATGCGATATGAAGATTGATCTGGGTTGCTCAGCCACCATCACTCTCTACGACACCACACTGCGGGATGGGGCCCAGCGAGAGGGTCTATCGCTGTCGGTGCAAGACAAGTTACAGATTGCCAAGCTGCTGGATCGGCTGGGGATCCCGTTTATTGAAGGGGGCTGGCCAGGAGCCAATCCCAAGGATGTGCAGTTTTTCTGGCAGATGCGGGAAGAGCCCCTAGAGCAAGCCGAGCTGGTGGCTTTTTGTTCTACCCGCAAGCCGGGGCGGCGGGCGGCAGACGATCCCATGCTGCAGGCCATTTTGGCGGCGGGCACCCGCTATACAACCGTCTTCGGCAAGTCTTGGGATCTCCACGTCACCGAGGGCCTGGGCACCACGCTGCAGGAAAACCTGGCCATGATCCGCGACACCATTGCCTATCTGCGATCCCAGGGGCGGCGGGTCATCTACGATGCCGAGCACTGGTTCGACGCCTATCGCCACAACCCCGACTATGCCCTGCAAACCCTGGTGGCGGCTGCCGAGGCAGGGGCAGAGTGGCTGGTTCTCTGCGATACCAATGGCGGATCCCTGCCCCATGAGATCGCCCAGATTACCGCAGCCGTCTTGGCAGAATCCCATCACCTGCGGCATTTGCCTCTGGGCATTCACACCCACAACGACTCCGGCACTGCTGTGGCCAATGCCCTGGCGGCGGTGCAGGCAGGGGCGCGCATGGTGCAGGGCACCATCAACGGCTATGGGGAACGCTGCGGCAATGCCGACCTGTGCAGCGTCATTCCCAACTTGCAATTGAAGCTGGGCTATCGCTGTCTGCCGCAAGAGAAGCTGCAACACCTGACGGAGATCTCCCGCTCCATCAGCGAGGTGGTCAATTTGGCCCCGGATGACCATGCTCCGTTTGTGGGCCTATCGGCCTTTGCCCACAAGGGTGGGATCCACGTCAGCGCCGTTCAGAAAAACCCTCTCACCTACGAGCACATCGCCCCGGAGCAAGTGGGCAACTGTCGCCGCATCGTGGTCTCGGAACAGGCGGGGCTGAGCAACATCCTCCACAAAATGGCCGGATTCGGGATCCGGCTGGAGAAGTCGGATCCGCAGGTGCGCTTGATTTTGGAGCGGCTGAAAACCCTGGAGCTGCAGGGCTACCAGTTTGAGGCGGCTGAGGCCAGCTTTGAGCTGTTGGTGAGGGGGTTGTTGGGTCAGCGCTCGCATCCGTTTGAAGTGCTCAGCTTCAACGTGACGACCACCACCCGCTCCGATTGGAACAGCAAAGACCGGGATCCCAGTGGCGAAGCAACGGATGTGCAATCGTTGGCGGCGGTGAAGATAGCGGTGCAGGGGCAGACTCGGGTGACGGCGGCGGAAGGCAATGGGCCGGTGGCCGCTCTGGATGGGGCGTTGCGCAAGGCGCTGCTGGAGTTCTATCCCCAACTGGAGGCGATTCACCTGTCCGACTACAAGGTGCGCATTTTGGATGGGCGAGCCGGCACCTCGGCCAAAACGCGCGTGCTGGTGGAGTTTAGCGACGGTCACCGCCGTTGGACAACGGTGGGGGTTTCCACCAACATCATCGAGGCCTCCTGTCGGGCCTTGGTGGAGGGCTTGGAGTACAGCCTGCTGCCGCCCAGCTCCCCCTTGCCCGCTTCTGCAGAGCACCGTTCTAACGACTCCGTCCGAGTAGCGCAAACGGCAATGGCCGCACCAGAGGCCTCTTCTTGACTATGGCCTACAGCTCGATGAGGATCATCGGCCTGACGGGCGGAGTGGGCACGGGCAAATCCACGGTGGCCCGCATCCTGGAGCAGCACGGGATCCCGGTGGCCGATGCCGATCAAATGGCCCGCCAGGCTTTGGCATTGGGATCCTCTATTCGAGACAGGGTGCTGGAACGCTATGGAAAGGCCATCCAAACGCCCTCTGGAGATCTGGATCGCCGGCAGTTGGGCCAGATCGTGTTTGCCGATGCTGCCGAGCGGGCTTGGCTAGAGGCCCAGATCCACCCTTTTGTTAAAGCTCAACTGCAAGATTTTCTGTCCGCGTTGGCGGAGCAGAGCTCTGAGGCGCATGGCGTGTTGCTTGAGGAAGGGCCTGGTTCCCAAAAGAACAGCGGGCCAGGGTTTTCCTCTGCCCAGGGATCCCAAACCGTTTGTCTGATGATCCCGTTGCTGTTTGAAGCCCACCTGCAGGGGTGGGTGAATGAAATTTGGGTGGTGACTTGCACTCCAGAGCAGCAGCGGCAACGCCTTGCTCGCCGGGATCTTCTTACACCGGCAGAAATCGAAGCTCGCATCGCCAGCCAGTGGCCTTTGGCGGAAAAAGTGCGCCGTGCCGATGTGGTGCTGGACAACTCCGGATCCCTGGCTGAGCTGGAAGCCCAGGTGAAGCAAGCTTTGGCGTCGGCGGGCCAGAGGCCATTTGCCTCACCCCCGCGGGCCGGATACAGTGACGGATAGGGGATCCCCTACGCCCCGGTGGGACGGAGGGTAGCCATGTACGGGTGGGTTGAGGGAGAAACGATGCAGGAAGCAGGCTGCGTTGGCGAGACGGAGTTTGCTCAAGCTCTGGCCGCGCGGGAGCGGGAAATCCAGCTTTTGCGAGAGCGCAATCGCATCTTGCAGGGCCAGATAGACCTTCTGGAGCTGCGCCAAGAAAAGCAACACCGGCAAATTCGCAGCTATGAGGCGGAGATCGAGCAGCTTTACCAAGAGAAGCAGTTGCTGGAGCAGATGATTCAAGAGTTGCCAGAGCTCTACCGGCGCAAGCTGCAGGCCCGCCTTCAGCCCATTCGCGAGCGCATCGCCGCCATCCAGGCCGAGAATCGCCAGCTTAGGAAGGAGTTGTACCAGCTCAGCTACCGCGTGCAGCACATGGATCAGCTCGACTCGCCCGGCTGGATCCAGCTTCCCTCTCTGCGTCGCCGGGATCCCAAGTCCTCAGCGGAGCGGAGCACAAAAGCTCTGCCGGTCTCCCCCCCTGGTGTCCAGCCCTGCTCTTGATGGGCAGGGAGGGATCCCGCCATCGAGAAGCCAGAATAGGGGAGCCCCGGTGGGATCGCGTCAGCAGAGCAGAGCTCTTGCGCGGTTCCGGTTGGGGCGCTGCTTGCTTGGAGATCCCGGAAATGGCCACCGCTGGCAACTATGAACCCCTGCATTTAAAATACCGCCCGCAGCGCTTTGCCGATGTGGTCGGCCAAGGAGCGGTGGTGCAAACGCTGGCCAATGCCATCCGGCTGGGGCGGGTGGCACCTGCCTATTTGTTCTGCGGGCCGCGGGGCACGGGAAAAACCTCCAGCGCCCGCATCTTGGCCAAGTCCTTGAATTGTGAACAGGGGCCGACGCCGGATCCCTGCCAGGCGTGCAGCCAATGCCGCGCCATCACTGCGGGAGCCTCCCTGGATGTTCTCGAGATTGACGCGGCCAGCAACACCGGCGTAGACAACATCCGCGAGCTGATCGAGCGGGCCCAGTTTGCCCCGGTGAACAGCCGCTACAAAGTCTATGTCATCGACGAGTGCCACATGCTCAGCAATGCGGCCTTCAACGCCTTGCTGAAAACTCTTGAAGAGCCGCCCCCCCGCGTGGTATTTGTCCTGGCCACCACTGACCCGCAGCGGGTTTTGCCCACCATTGTTTCCCGCTGTCAGCGGTTTGACTTCCGCCGCATCCCCCTCGACGACATGGTGGCCCACCTGGGCAAGATCGCCGCCCAAGAAGGGATCCCTATCACGCCGGAGGCGCTGCAACTGGTGGCCCAACTTTCCCAAGGGGGCCTGAGGGACGCCGAACGCCTGCTGGACCAGCTCAGCCTCTTGGAAGGATCCATCACCCCGGAGGCGGTTTGGGACTTGGTGGGCGGGATCCCGGAACAGCAGCTTTTGGCTCTGATGGATGCGCTGCTGGCTCAGGATGTGCAGGCGGTGCTCAGCCAAACTCGGCAATTGTTGGAGCGGGGCAAAGAGCCCTTAGCCCTGTTGCAGAACTTGGTGGCCCTTTACCGGGATCTGCTGCTGGTCAAGACAGCCCCCCAGCA
Source organism: Thermostichus sp. OS-CIW-31 (assembly GCF_054060305.1). Classification (NCBI taxonomy): domain Bacteria; kingdom Bacillati; phylum Cyanobacteriota; class Cyanophyceae; order Thermostichales; family Thermostichaceae; genus Thermostichus; species Thermostichus sp. OS-CIW-31. Next base: position 78,503 of record NZ_JBSSDA010000008.1, read on the forward strand.
ACGGGAGTTGGTGGCTGTAACGGACTCCACCTGGGCAGCCCTGCAGCAACGGGCCCCTCGCTACTCGGTGGAGATACTGCTGGCAGCCCAGAGCCATCTGCGCCAGTGTGAGCCGCAAATTCGTCAAAGCGGACAGCCCCAACTGTGGTTGGAAATTGCCCTAGTGGATCTGCTGGGCCAGCTGCGCCCAAGCATGGTGGCTGAGGATTCAGCGGAACGGAGTCCTTTCCCAGCCCTTGACCTATCTCCTGCACCCCAGAGAACTCCCCCGGACGGGACAGCCCCTCCGGCCCCTGCTGCGACCATCAGCCCATCAAGCCCATCAACTGTTGGTGAGATAGATGAATTAACTGTTGGGCCTTCAGCCTCCCCTGCTGTTGCGTCGAGCCAGAAGGCAGATCGCGCTACTCGGACGGAGTCCTCGGAGCAGCCCAGAGAACCGGCAAGGGACGCCGCCACAGTCAAGCTGCTGCGCCCCCACTGGGACGAGTTCCTCAAGCGCCTCTCTCCCCTCACCAAGGCTCTGATGGGATCCGGCCACCTGCACCAAGAGACTCCTGAAGCAATTACCCTCGCCTTTCCCAGCAAGGGTCTGGTGGAAAAAGTGCGCAGCAAAGAAGCCGAACTGCGGTCGGTGCTCCACAACCTGCTGCAGCGCCCTGTGCAGCTCAACTTGATTGTGCAGCGCTCCAGCGGGCCGCATGTTTCCATTCGCGTCAGCGGTGCGGAGTCCTCGGCACTGCTCAGCCGAGAAACAGACCTGCCCCCCGCCCCCCCAGATCCTGTCACCACGCCGGGGTTGCAGAGCGATAGCACCAACAGTCGTGCTTCCTCAAGGGAGCCCAGAGCAGAACCGCAGAGCCACGGCCTTGCCCAGCGACAGCAACATTCCCCTTCTGACTCCAGCCCACCTTCGCCAGAGCCTGAGCGGGACAATCCTATGGGTGGCCCCAAGGTGGCCGGCTTGGCAACCCAAGGACTTTTTCCTGCCGGTGCGAACAAAGTGCTCCGCACCGCTGTCGCGACCGATTCTCCAAGTCGTGCAGAGCGCCGCGACACCCTGCACGGTGGGCAGTCCTTCGAGCTAACCCAGGAGCTGGCGGAGATTGCCCGCCGTTTTGCCGACCACTTCAACGGCAGCTTGGTGGATTTGGAAGGGGTGTTGGGGTCTGACGTGACGGGATCCACGGAAGAGCTCTCCTCAATAGAGCATGACTCTAGTCAATGATAAGCTGGACTATACTGAAAATAATGTACAGTATGTTCAGTATGGCTGCTTGGTATGGCTAGGTATGTAAAACCGAGAGAAGCGGCGGACTATTTCGGGGTGTGTCTCCACACTTTGAGGCGATGGGAACAGAAAGGCTGGATCAAAGCAATACGTACTCCATCTGGTAGGGCAAGAAGGTATGACCTCGACAGCTACATCAGAACGCCAAAGAAAGCCAAACGAGTCGTTTTGTACGCCCGAGTCAGCAGCCGAGGGCAGAAGCCAGACTTGGAGAGACAGATTGCAAAACTGGTTAGCCTCTATCCTGGAGCCGAAGTGGTCGGAGAGATTGGCGGCGGTCTCGACTTCAAAAGACCAAAGTTCCTTGCCTTATTGGAGCGAGTTCGTACAGGAGATGTCGGAACAATTGTGGTCGCTCATCGGGATCGACTCTGCCGGTTTGGATTTGAGTTCGTTGAATGGTACTGCCGTCAATACGGGTGCGAAATCTTGGTTCTCGATGACGATCACCTTTCTCCCCAACAGGAACTGGTTGAGGATATCCTCACCATCCTGCACTGCTTCAGCAGTCGGCTCTACGGACTCAGAAAATATCGGGCTGCAATCGAGAAAGATACGGATTTATCCAGAGCTGGCGCTGGCTAAAGTCTGGAAGCGGTGGCAAGCGGCGTGCCGGTACTGCTACAACCAAGCGATTGCCTATCAGCGTCAGCATGGTGCCCCAAAAACGGCCAGAAAGCTGCGGGACATCATCCTGCGCTCCGACCTGCCTGAGTGGGTGAAAGACACCCCCTGTCACATCAAGCAGAACGCGGTCGTCGAGGCGTGGTTGGCGTTTCGCCGAAGCAAAGACGCGAGGTTTCGCAGTGTGCGGGACAGGTCGCATACGCTGCAATTCAACGCCGGCAACTTTCGCAATGGGACGTGGTATCCGAAACTCACCCGAGGTTTGGCGTTCCGTGCATCCGAGGAGATGCCCAGAGAATGGGCACGTGGAACTGAGCTAATGCGGGTGAAAGACAGATGGTATGCCATCTTTCCTGAGCCCGTGAACGAGCAGTGTTCGTTAGCAAAGGGGGTTGTTGCACTTGATCCTGGAGTAAGAAGCTTCCTTACAGGGTTTGATGGGGCGGGCTTTGTAGATATCGCCAAGGGGGACTTTGGCAGGATCGTTCGGCTGTGCTACCACCTAGACGATCTGCAGTCTAGGCTGAGTAAAGCACCGAGACCCAAGCGTAGGCGAATGCGGCAAGCGGCGTTTCGTCTGCGGGAGAGAATCAGGAACTTGGTGGACGAGTGCCATCGCAAGGTAGCGGTGTTCCTAACGGATAACTACCGATTGATATTCCTCCCCACTTTCGAGTCAGCCAAGATGGTTGCCAAGGCAGGGAGGAAGTTTGGTAGCAAGACAGCAAGGGCGATGCTCACCTGGGCGCACTACCGGTTCAAGCAGTCCCTGAAGTTTCAAGCCAAGAAGAAAAACGTGGTTGTCGTGGAAGTATCGGAAGCGTACACCAGCAAAACCTGTACCAAGTGCGGGCACATCCACACCAAGTTGGGTGGCGCAAAGGTGTTTAGATGCCCAAAGTGCAACCATAGGCTACCACGAGATTGGCAAGGCGCTCTGGGTGTTATGCTCAGAGCTTTGCGGGATACCGCCTTTCTGTTCGGCCTCCGGCCCGCTGACGCGAATGGACTCCGTCCCGCTGACGCGGTCGCGTTAGCGTCGCGTAGCGACAACGGAGACGGACAGAATGCTATCGCTTCACCGCTGAGCAGTAATGCTCAGCAGTGTTCAGCGTAAATGTATCAGAAGCGTTTGCAGAAGGATTGTTGATGAGCTACGACGCGGTGGTGATTGGGGCCGGCCACAACGGGCTGGTGAGCGCTTGCTATTTGGCCAAAGCGGGGCAAAAAGTGCTGGTGCTGGAGCGCTATCACACCGTTGGTGGTGCTGCCATTACGGAAGAAATTCACCCGGGCTTTCGCGTGTCGGTGGCTTCCTATTCCTGTAGTTTGCTGCGCCCGGAGATCATTCGCGATTTGCGCCTGCCGGACTATGGCTTTGAGGTCTACGCCAAGCAACCTTCCTACTTCATGCCTTTCCCGGATGGGCAGCACCTCTTTCTGTATGCCGATAACCGTGCCAAGAGCAAGGCGGAAATTGCCAAGTTTTCTCGCAAAGATGCGGAAGCCTACGACCGCTGGGAGGAGTTTTGGGATCGGGTGAACGAGGTGGTGGAGCCAACCTTAATGCAGCCGCCGATTTCACTGGGCCAACTGGCGGATCGCTTTGCAGCCGTCGGGTATGAGGACGATTTCCGCCGCATTATGCTCCTCTCGACCACTGATCTCCTGGATGAGTTCTTCGAGTCGGAGCAGGTCAAGGCGGCGATGGCTCCCCAATCTTTGATCGGCACCTCAGCCGGGCCGATGACTCCGGGTACGCCCTACATTTGGCTAGTCCATGCGGTAGGTCGGGCCATTGGCTCGCGTGGGGTCTGGGGCTATGTGCGCGGTGGGATGGGATCCATTACCCAAGCGATGGCCAAGGCAGCTCTGGACTTGGGGGTGGAGATCCGCACGTCTGCTCCAGTGGCGGAGATCTTGATGGAGAGTGGGCAGGCCACTGGAGTCGTCCTCGAATCGGGGGAAACCGTGCGGGCGCGGGCGGTTCTCTCCAATGCCCATCCCCAAATCACCTTTTTGCGACTCTGCTCCTCTTTGCCCCCAGACTTGCGTGACCGGCTAGAACGGCACTACCGCACCTCAGGCCCGGTGTACAAGCTCAACTTGGCCCTGGAGGAACTGCCCCGCTACACGGCGGCCCCTGCTGAAGTGCCCCCAGAAGTGGTCAGTTCCGCCACGGTAGACATTGCTCCCTCGGTGGCCTATCTGGAGCGGGCTTGGGATGATTGCAAATACGGGATCCCTTCCCGGGATCCGTTTATCGAGATCTACAGCCAATCCCCCACCGACCCGACAATGGCTCCCCCAGGCAAGCACATCCTCTCCTGTTTCTGCCAGTTTGTGCCTTACCAACCCAAAGGGCGGGACTGGAACGATGGCCTACGGGAGGAATTTGCCGATCGGGTAATCGACAAAATTGCCCAATTTGCCCCCAACATTAAAAACGCCGTGATCGCACGGCAGATGTTGTCGCCCGTGGATCTGGAGGCCCGCTTTGGCCTTGTGGGGGGCAGCATTTTTCACGGGGAAATGACGCCGGATCAAAGCTACAACCTGCGGCCCATCTCCGGCCTGGCCGACTATCGATCCCCCATTCCCGGCCTTTACCTCTGCGGCTCAGGGGCGCACCCAGGAGGCGGAGTGACCGGGATCCCTGGCCACAACTGCGCGCAGGTGGTGCTTGCCGATCTGCCGAAACTCTGACCGAGGAAAAGGCCAAGCCAAAGCGGATCCCTGCTCTGGGATCAAACGGGTTGCCTGGGTTACAGCCGCACCTCAGTTCCCTCAAAAAACCCACGGATGATCAAAATGGCCCCTTCTCTATCTGCAAGGTTGTTAGTAGGGAACTCCTGTTCTATGAACCACTGGCCGGAGATGCGTTCCGCAGAAGTGGTTGAGTCAAAGATAAGGTTCAGGTTTCCCTTTTGAACGCTACCCCCTACGTCAAGCCGGTTAAACGGCCCTGATAACTGTGCTCCGGCCAAGGTGCGGAAGACGAAATCCCCCGTTGCAGGCACGATGCCCTGCAAAACAACTGGAGTACCCCCGCCTTCTTCCCTTTCAGTTCGTAATGAGAAAAAGTAGTCAAAGGCTGTTGGAGCACCCGGTCCAGGAGTAGGGACAGGTAACTGAGGAATTGGGGTGGGGAAAGGTCGCGGTGGAGGGCTGACCTGCACAAAGTTGAGAACTGTGCTGGTGTTGGCCGGATCAAACTCCGCTTGAACACGACCGTTCAACAGGCGTCGGATGCGCACCAACTGGTTGGGCAAGATGTTCGGTCGAGTCGGATCCGGAGCAAACAGCACCGACTGCGTACCCACCTGGGCAAGACGATAGACAATCTCCGCCTGGTTGGGCCGGAAGTTCAGGCGGGCAAAGAGAGCCAAGGCATCCTCAGGAGTGCCATCGCCCGCAACCCCCCGCTGCCGCACCACAAAGCTCGCGGAGAAACTACCTGTCTGGAGAATGGCAGATACTCCTTCTGTTGGGTTCACGAAGCTTCCTGCTGGCGGGTTGCCACCTGGGCCAGGATCTTCATAGAGTACCCCCGTGGTGCGGACAATGAGAGAAGAATCTCCCTCTAGGACAACTTGGTTGCCATTCCTATTCACCAAGATTCGGCGCACGGTGAGAGTCAAGACAGTACCTTCCCTGGCAGCTCTAAAGGTTGTGTTCACTCGAATGCGCTGATCATTGGGGTTTGTCGAAATTGCAACCAGCCCGGCGATACTAAATTGCGTAGATAGCCTGCCGTCATTAGGGCCAAAGGCAATGAGATTCACCAGCGGTGTGGTTCGCCCAATTTGGATGGCCAGGGTGCTGGAGCGAAGAGTTGAGTCAATCGTCAGCTCAGTGGCTGGGATCTCGTTCACAGGCAAGATGCGGGCTTCAACATTGGCGATGCGAGCTTCACCGCTGCCTTGGAGGGGGTTGGTGCGCACAGGGATACCCCGATCAAACCTCGGATTGACATAGTCCAGCCGCAGGCTGGTGGTCTCCAGCACCGAGCCGGGGGTAAAGCGATACTCCTGGGCCGAGACAAAGGCAGCCGGATCCACCTGGACGGGCCCAGGCAAGGTCGGAGACTCATTAACTTCTCCGCAGCCGCCTAGCAGCAAGACTCCACACAAAACCGCCAACGAGCGACCTTTGAAGTTCATACGGCACTTCCTCACACACCTTAAATCTGGGCAAATCCACACACAAAATGGGGAGAAGGCACCCAACCCCTAACGCTACAGGTAAGCTGGCCGCCCCTGCTCGAGGCTATGATACCCCATATCTAGGGGATGGGCCATTTCCAGAACAATTTCTTGCATTTGCTCTGCCGCTTGCTTGACAACGCTCTAGGATGCAGTAGAACTAACAGCAGGCATCCCCCTTGAAATTGTGCAGATGCATAAGACTTGAGCAAGCTCGGTGGATCCCCGCTGGACGCTGCCTAAGACGTTTGCTGTGGTGTGAGTGAGTGGAGATTTTTCGATGAGACGACGTTTTGGCTCAGCCCTTGGCCGTGGCGGCCTCTCTCTTTGGGCAACCTGTGCTTCGGTTGCGCTAATTACCGGCTGCAGTAGCGAGACCACCAGCGGGGTGCCGCCTCTACTGGCTTCTAGCGGTGCCACGCCTCCTCCTGTGGCCGTTGCCCCCACGATTGCCCCCAATCTCACGCCTATCACCTTCCGCCCTGGTCCGGATTTCGCCCCCATCACCCCGCCGCCCATCCAGCCCGACCTACCGGATCCGCCTAGCTTGCGGCCAGCTCCAGCTGGGGAGTTTAATCTTTTGCTGCTTTCTGGCATTCCGCCAGTGGGATCCGCCTTTGTAACTATCACCTTGCGCGGCTTGCTTGCTCCAGGAGTGATCAGGAGCGTAGAGGTTCAGTTTTTTAACATCAGTCGCGGCACGGATATTACCAGCATCTTTTTGCCGACGGCAATTGAGCAGTTTAGAAATACGCTGATAGGCAGAGGCAATAGCTACGACGACCGAATCAACGGGATCACGCTTACCAACGGCTTCACCTTCCCGGCGGCTCTAGCCGCCTACAACACCAACGTTGCTGCGGGAGAAAGGGTTTTGGTAATCGTGGTCATTCGAGATTCATTTGGTCAAGCTCTGAGGCTGGAAGCGCGCGCCCAAGCCCCCTAAGCTGGAGCTGAGTAAGGCTGTTTGGGTTTGTGCCACGAGAGAGTTGAATGGCAGGAGGATGAGGGAATGAAAACGGGAAAAGTAGCTGGGGTTTTGGCTTGCCTGTGTTTGGGCTTGTTAACAGCTTGTCAACAAACTAAAGAGGGGAATCCAATCAGCTCGCTGCCAGGGCCAATCATCCCTGTGCAAAACCCGAATACAGAACCCGGAGGAACGGGGGTAGGGCTGCCATCCACTCCTCCGATTGGATCTGTTCCCACCACCCAGCCCAGCCCTCTTGTGCCCCCTCCTGTGTCGGCGCCGACGATCCCGCCCCTGCCCAGCCCGAACCCCTCTCCCAGCATCGTTGGCCTGCCTCCAGGCCCCCTGGCGACGTTTACCAAGAGCTTCAGTCCTTCCACAACCTCACCAAACGCTCCCGTAACCCTAAGCTTCACAATCACCAACAACTCTGGCATCCAACTGACTGGCCTCAACTTTGCAGACAACCTGCCTACAGGGTTGTTTGTTGCCAATCCGCCCAACTCCACCAATGCCTGTGGTGGATCATTTGCTCCGACTTCAGGCGCGGCCCTAATCACTCTAAGCGGTGGAACACTGGCTGCCAATGCAACTTGTACAGTTACTGTTCAGGTTGTTGCTGCAGGCACAGGTACCTATACTAACCCTGCCGTAACTCTGACCAGTAACCAGGCTCCTGCTGTTCAAAGCACACCTGTTAATCTGTCAGTGATCTCGGTTCCTGCTCCAACGTTCAATAAGCAGTTTGTTCCTAACTCGACTCAAAACGGCAACGTCGTAACTGTTGTCTTCACAATTACGAACACTGCAACTGTTCCCATAACCGGCCTCAGTTTCATCGACATTTTGCCCAACGTTCCGGCTTCAGGGTTACAAATTACGACTCCAGCAGTTACCTCAAACACCTGCGGTGGCACGCTGACAGCAACTGCTGGTACGACCGCGATTTCTCTCACGGGCGGAAGCCTAGCCGCAGGCGCCTCCTGCGTGGTTTCTGTATCGGTCAAGCAAGCAGCTATGATGCCCACGCCTGGAACCTACACCAATCCACCTGTTACTCTCTTGAGCAATGGCGCGCCGCCAGCGACTTCTGGTACAGTTATGGTAACTTTTACACCGTAACTTTTAAGTAGAGTTCTTACCCTTGACCCAAGTAAAAGTGAGGCAGATGGGTCAAGCTGTGAGCATTCCTATGCTGCTCAGCAGAGCTTGGGGGGAGAGGCCAACCCTGTAGGCTGCCGCAGTTTGGCAGCCTCTCAGTCTCTGCACTCAAGAGTCAAAGGGATCCAGCTTTGCGCAAAAGATTATCTGGGATATTAAGCTGTTGTGCTGTTCAAGCCGGCTGCCCAATCCAGCAGGCGATTCACTTCTTCCGGGGTTTTGGCTTCCGAGTACAGCCGCAGCAAAGGCTCGGTGCCGCTGCCGCGAATCATCACCCAACTGCCGTCGGCGAGGGTGAATTTGTGGCCATCTTTGTCGAAATGTTTGATCACCTTCTGCCCCAAAATCTCAGCCGGGGGATCCATCTGTAGCCGTTTGAATAACTCAGTTTGTTGATTTTGATCGGCGAGGTGGAGATCGCGGCGCAGGTAAACAGAGGTGAACCCTTCCCGTTCCTGCAAAGCCCGGTAGATGGTGCTGAGATCTTGGCCGGTTTCCGTAACCGCTTCGATGAGATACAGGGCCGAAAGCAGGGCATCCCGCTCGGGAATGTGGCCCAAGTAGCCGATGCCGCCCGATTCCTCTCCACCCAAGAGCACCTCTGTGCTCATCATGCGCTCGGCGATGTACTTAAAGCCCACCGGCATTTCCGTAACCGGTAGGCCATAGTGCTGTGCAACTTTAACAAACAGTTCGGAGCCGCTGATGGTTTTGACAATCTCGCCCCGCAAGCCGCGTCGCCCGGCCAGGTGGTCGATCAAGATGGGGATCAGGATCTGCGGGCTGAGGAAATGGCCCTGCCCATCCAGGGCGGCAATGCGGTCGGCATCTCCATCAAAGACCAAACCCATTTTCAAGGGGGCGGGATCCGCCGCGATGATCTGAGCAGAAGCCTGCAGGTTTTGGGGCAAGGGCTCGGGGGGAAATCCCCCAAACAAGGGATCCCGATGCGCCTGCAATTCAATCACCTTCTCCCCCAAGAGGCGCTTGAGGCCGCCAGCGCCAGAGCCAAACATGACATCCACCCAAATCTTGGCCGGGGATCCTTTGAGCTTTTCCAGATCCACAAAGCGGCTGAGCTGGGCCAGGTAGCCAGGCCAGGGATCCCAGGCGTGAATGGGGGCCTTGTGGGATCCCAGAGGTTGCAGGTGGCGCATATCCTGCTCGATGGCGGCAGTGACTTCCGGTGGCACGGATCCGCCAAATCCCCCCTTGACCTTGAGGCCGGAATAGTGGGGGGGGTTGTGGCTGGCGGTGATCACCAAAGCGCCGTGGCAGCCCCGCTCCTTGGCACCCCAGCTAAAGGCCGGCGTTGGGGCCACACAGGTGGAGAGATAGACCGGGATCCCCAATCGGGCCACCACTTCGGCAGCGTGGGCGGCAAAGCGCTCCGAGAGAAAGCGGTTGTCGTAGCCAATCAGGATCCCTTCGCCGGGATAGGTGCGGGCCAACACTTGGGCGCCGGCCTGGGCGGCAAGGGCCAAGTTTTGGAAAGTAAAGGCATCGGCAATCACGGCTCGCCAGCCGTCGGTGCCAAAGTGAATAGGGGGGGTGGGCATGGCTTGATGTATCGGATCCCGTCGCATCAACTCATAGCATGATGCCAAGGTCAATGGTTTCAAGGAGGACGAAAAAGCGGTTGATCTGCGGTTTCTCAGCCCACTCTCAGGCAAAATGGGCTGCATTCTCAGCTGGAGCGGGGGTAATAAGAGAGGAGTTTCTCTTGCAGGGTTCATCAATCCAGCTCCCAGCCTGACGGCCCAAGGTATCTGCGAGGGAGTTCCTCCGCGTATTTACGTGGGTACAGTTCTGCAAGTTGTGGTGCCAAGATGTTCAGCCTACTCCTTCTGCTGACCTTGATTGGGGTGATCTTCTTCACCCGGCGGCTACAGCAACTCCTGCACAACATTCCGCAGCGCTACTGGCTCTCTCTGGGTGGAGGGATTTCTCTGGCCTATGTGTTCACGGCTTTTTTGGCGGAAGTGACGGAGCTGCAACAACACTTGATGCCCCTAGAAGTGCCTGTGTTGGGCTATTTGATTGAACACATTCATCTGCTCATGTTGCTGGGCATTGTTACGGTATATGGGTTGGAGGGGCTGGCCCAATCTTCCAAGCAAGAGGCATTGCTGCATCCAAGGATATTTTCCGTTCACATTGGTTTCTTTACGCTCTACAGCGTAATTCTGGGTTATTTGCTAAGACACACGGTGCAAGAATGGCTCAGTTGCCTGTTGCTGACCATCGCTTTGGCTATCCACCTCAGCATCGTCTGTAAAGATCTATTTGAGCATCATCCCCACTTATTTCAGCACCAAGGGCGTTGGCTGTTGATCGGATCCCTTTTTGTCGGTTGGCTGATGGGGCAAAGGGCCATTTTGCCGGAGATAGCCTTAGCCGCCAGCATTGCCTTTGTAGCGGGGGTTTTAATCTTTCAAGTGCTGAAGCACGAGCTACCCGAAACCGAAGGGCACTTTGGGGCATTTTTGGCGGGTGTTGTCGGTTTTGGTAGCTTGCTGGTGGCCATTTCGGCCATTCGGGCCTGGGAGTGAGTTCTACGGGTAAACCCAGCGTATCAGTAGCAATCACTGGGATCCCTCTCTGAAATTCTGCGGATTTTGAGTGGAGATTACCTTTTCTGAATCTTCGCTTAACAAAAAGTTAACTCTAGCCTGCTATTTTCTATCTGTTCCTTGAAGAAACACTAAGCCCTCATTGAGGAGTCAATGGACACTATGATGAAAACTTTCTTGGCAGGCCGTCGCTCTTTGCTCGTGGGGCTAGTTGCCACCGTGGCCGGTGCTTCTGTAGCCCTGTCTGGACTGGTGCATGCCCAGGCCAAAGATTGCCCCCGTCCGCCGGAGATGGATGTGCGCTTCTGCGACCGCGATGGCGATTTGATTGCCGATGTGCCGGAAGATCCGAACGAGTGGATCAATCCGGATACCCTGATCTTTGCCTACACCCCCGTTGAGGATCCCTCAGTTTACAAGAACGTTTGGGCTGAGTTTCTCGATCACTTGGCAGAGTTAACCGGCAAGAAGGTGGAATACTTCCCAGTGCAGTCCAATGCTGCTCAGTTGGAAGCGATGCGGGCGGGCCGTCTGCATGTGACCGGCTTTAACACCGGCTCTGTCCCTTTGGCGGTGAATGCGGTGGGCTTCCGTCCTTTTGCTATGATGGCCAGCTTGGATGGCAGCTTCGGCTACGAAATGGAGATCATCGTTCCTGCCGATAGCGATATCCAATCCATCGAAGATCTGCGCGGTCGGCAATTGGCTTTCACTAGCGAAACCTCCAACTCTGGCTTTAAGGCTCCTTCGGCGCTGCTGAAAGGGGAATTTGGCATGGAGCCCGGGGTTGACTACCAAACTGTCTTCTCAGGCAACCACGAGAACTCTATCTTGGGTGTGTTTAACGGTGACTACGAGGCGGCGGCTATTGCCAACTCCGTGATGACCCGCATGGCCAAGCGGGGCACGATTGATCCCAGCAAAATTCGCACCATCTACAAATCTCAAACTTTCCCCACCACAGCCTATGGAGTTGTCTACAACCTCCACCCAGAAGTGGCGGAAAAAGTGAAAGAGGCTTTCTTCACCTTTAAGTGGGAAGGCACCAAGCTAGCGGAAGAGTTTGGCAAGAGTGGTGGGGAGCAGTTCATTACCATCACTTACAAAGAGTATTGGGAAGTGATCCGCACTATTGATAAAGCCAGCGGCGTGGAGTACAAGCTCTAAATCCTCTCCAGCAGATCTTTCACTTATGGGATCCCTTCTCGATCGGGGATCCCTTTTTGTTGTCCTGCAACAGTCAGGATCGAGCCGGACAGTATCATCGTTGCAGACCTATCCTGCAGATCCCAGCATCCTGATCCCCCATGGCCCTGTTCACCCTCAACTCCGTTCGCAAAGATTTTGGCATCAAGGAACTCCTGAGGAATGCCAGTTTCAGCCTAGAAGAAGGCGATAAAGTCGGCATCATCGGCACCAACGGTTCCGGAAAATCCACACTGCTCAAGATGATCGCTGGCCTAGAACCCATCGATGGGGGCGACCTCTGGGTCAGTTCTGGGGCGAGGATAATCTACCTACCCCAACAGCCAGAGATGGATCCCGAGCATACGGTGCTGGAGCAGGTGTTTGCGGCTGCCGGAGAAAAAATGCGCCTGATCCGAGCCTACGAGGAGCTTTCCCATCGCTTGGCCCATCAAGGTGGGGATCCCAGTCTGTTATCGCAGTTGGCCAGTATTAGCGAGCGTATCGAGGTGGAATCCGCTTGGGATCTGGAAACCCAGGCCAAAACCATTCTCAGCCGTTTGGGCATTGCAGACTTTCAGGCCCGCGTTGGCGATTTGTCGGGGGGATACCGTAAGCGGATTGCCATTGCGTCAGCCCTCTTGGCAGAGCCAGATGCTCTACTGATGGATGAGCCCACCAACCACTTGGATGCCGAATCGGTGGAATGGTTGCAAGATTATTTGAATCGTTTTGCTGGGGCAGTGCTGCTGATCACCCACGACCGCTATTTTTTGGATCGGGTTACCCAGCGCATTCTGGAAATTGATCGCGGCGATCTGTATGCCTACAGCGGCAACTACTCTTACTACCTGGAGAAAAAAGCGGCTGCTGAAGCGGTCGAAAAGGGATCCCAACGCAAGTATGCCAATCTCTTACGGCGGGAATTGGAATGGCTCAAACGAGGCGCCAAAGCCCGCAGCACCAAGCAAAAAGCCCGCAAACAGCGCATCGAAGACCTACAAAATCAAGAATTCAAGCAAGCTCTGGGACAAGTGGATATTGCGACCGCCGGGCGTCGCATCGGCAAAAAGGTGATCGAGCTAGAAGGGATCCACAAATCCTACGGCGACCAACTCCTCATTCAAGACTTTACCTATACCTTTGCCCCCGATGATCGGGTGGGCATTATTGGCCCCAATGGGGCGGGAAAATCGACTTTGATGAATATCATCATCGGCAAATTGGCTCCAGATGCGGGCCGAGTGGAGATTGGCCCCACCATCCACATTGGCTACTTCGACCAACACTCTGACGATCTCAGCCTCAACCCCGACCAACAGGTGATCGAGTACCTCAAAGAAGTGGCAGAGCTGGTGAAAACTGCCGATGGGGAGACGATCACCGCATCGCAAATGTTGGAGCGCTTTCTCTTTCCCCCCAATCAACAATATGCCCCACTCCACTTCCGGTGGTGAGCGCCGCCGCTTGTTTTTGTTGAGGGTGTTGATGCAAGCGCCGAATGTGTTGATTTTGGACGAGCCCACCAATGATCTGGATGTGCAAACCTTGGCAGTATTGGAAGACTATCTGGAAGAATTCAATGGTTGTGTGATCGTGGTGTCTCATGACCGCTATTTTTTGGATCGCACCGTGAATCGCATCTTCGCCTTTGAGGGATCCGGCCGAATCCGGCAATATCCTGGCAACTATTCTGTTTATCTGGAGCATAAGCAGCGCCAAGAGAGTGAGATCAAATCCGCCCGCCCTGAGTCTGTCCCTCTCATTCCCCAGCCTGAAAAAGAGCTTGATAGGATCCCACAAAGCAGAAAACTCTCCTTCAAAGAAAAACGGGAATATGAGCAGCTTGAAAGCCAAATTCCGCAGATGGAGGCAGAAAAAGCTGAAATTGAGCAGATCCTTTATCGCAACCCTCCCAGCGGCTACAGCGAAGTGCAAAAGTTAGCCCAGAAACTGGCAGACTTAACCGCCGCCATCGACTCCGGGACCGCCCGTTGGCTAGAATTGGCCGAGCGCCACCTCAACTAGCGTCGAGCCTGCTTCCAGCATCTCTTCTGTCGAATTTGCAACAGCATCTGGGCAACAATCGTCAAAACCGGCAGCTCGATCAGGGGGCCGATCACCAAAGCCAGAAGGATCAACGGACGCTGCGGAAAAGCAGAAGCAGCAATGGCCAAAGCAAGCGGAGAATTGCGAGCCAAGGTTGTACAGGTCAAACAGACCCACTCCTCATAAGCCAAACCCAGCCAGCGGCTGACCTGGTAAGCCAAGAGGAAGTTGACGGCGAAAAAAACCAGAATGGGAGGCAGAAGCTTGAAAAGTAGGGCTGGATTCTCAGCGAGAATGCTTCCTTCAGTGGCAAAAATAAAAACTATCGCTAGATTCAAAGCCACAATCTGCATGATGCTAATCCGGTCTTGATAGCTTTCAAGGGATCCCCTCTCTCCACGTTCCGTTTTGATTTGCCGAATGGAGTATTGTGTGAGTGCTGCTGCCAGCAAAGGCAAGAAAAGGATCCAAAACAAGCCTGACAATAAAATTTCAACATTTAATTCGACTAAATCTCCTGCCAAAAGCAAAAGATAAACTGGCAAAAGCAAAACTTGCAGAACCAAATTAACGGGCAACAGGGCCGTTGCTAAAACCACATTTCCACCCGCTATCCCTGTAAAAACCAAATACCAATCCGTACAAGGAGTTACCATCAACATGAGCAGGCCAACCCACAAATCTGGCAGATCCGATAAAAAAACAGCCCCCAATCCCCAGGCAAAAATCGGAGTCCACAGAAAGTTGATCGACAAACTGGCCAACGCCACTGCCAATACAGCTTTAGAAGCGCGATTAACCTGCTCAAGTTTCTGAAAAAAAACCTTTCCCCCAGATGCGAGTGGAATGCCCAGGAAAGTGAGATAAAGCAGCAAAGCCAACAGAGGTTGTACCCAGCCTCTTAAGATTTGGACAGAGTTTGGCCATCCTGTGAGGGCCAGACCCACGCCGATCGATACCACAACGAGCAAAGGTTGAGCTCTTTCAGAGAAACGCATGGATACAACTCGATGGATAGTGAGCAGCATTTCCAGTCTCTCAGCCCCTGTCAGTGTGGGATCCCACCTCGCAAGAACCAGAGAAACGGCTACAGTAACCTGGAAAGCGTTCCGCTCCTTTGTGCCATGACTCAGCAACTGACTCTCGACGGACTGGGATTGGGATCGAATGGGGGATCCCGTCTGGGTCGGGTGATTGTGACCGATTTGCAGGGGGAGATGCAGCGCTCCTACCTGGAATACGCCATGAGCGTGATCGTGGGGCGGGCCTTGCCGGATGTGCGGGATGGCCTCAAGCCGGTACACCGCCGCATCCTCTACGCCATGCACGAGCTGGGCCTGACGCCGGATCGCCCCTACCGCAAATGCGCACGGGTGGTGGGGGATGTGCTGGGGAAATATCACCCCCACGGGGATCAGGCGGTCTATGACGCGCTGGTGCGCATGGTGCAAGACTTTTCCAGCCGCTATCCCCTGGTGGCGGGGCACGGCAACTTCGGCTCTGTGGATGATGACCCACCGGCGGCCATGCGCTACACGGAGTGTCGGCTGGCGGAGCTGAGCCACACAGCGCTTCTGGAGCAGGTGTCGGAAGAGATCGTCGATTTCATGCCCAATTTCGACGGATCCCAGGCGGAACCCACCGTTCTTCCGGCCCGCTTGCCCATTTTGCTGCTCAACGGCTCTGCCGGCATTGCTGTGGGCATGGCCACCAATATCCCACCCCACAACCTGGGGGAAGTGGTGGATGGCCTGTTGGCTTTGATCGACCATCCCGACCTCAGCCCTGAGGAACTGTTGCGGTGGATCCCAGGGCCGGATTTTCCCACCGGCGGCCAAATCCTGGACACCCAAGGGATCCGCGAAGCCTACCTCACCGGGCGCGGTTCCATCACCCTGCGGGGGGTAGCCCGATTTGAGGAGATCCAGCCGGGCAAAGGACGCCACCGGCGGCCTGCTCTAGTCATCAGCGAGTTTCCCTATCAGGTGAACAAAGCCGCTTGGATCGAAAAAGTGGCCGAGCTGGCCAACCAAGACCGCATCAGCGGCATCGCCGATCTGCGGGATGAGTCGGATCGCAGCGGCATTCGCGTGGTGGTGGAGCTGAAGCGAGAGGCCAACCCGCAGGCGGTTTTGCAGCAGTTGTATAAGCTCACCCCTTTGCAAAGCAACTTTGGAGCCATCCTGCTGGCTTTGGTGAACGGGGAACCGCGGCAGCTGAGCCTCAAGGACATCCTGCAACACTTCTTGCAATTTCGCGAGGCCACCCTCAACCGGATGTTCCGTGCCGAGTT
This sequence comes from Thermostichus sp. OS-CIW-31, assembly GCF_054060305.1. Classification (NCBI taxonomy): domain Bacteria; kingdom Bacillati; phylum Cyanobacteriota; class Cyanophyceae; order Thermostichales; family Thermostichaceae; genus Thermostichus; species Thermostichus sp. OS-CIW-31. The sequence goes on from NZ_JBSSDA010000008.1 coordinate 94,854, forward strand.
GCAGCAGGTGCAGCGCAAGGCGGAAGAGGTGGCAGGAATGTTGCTGGCGTTGGCGGATCTGGAGGGGGTGATCGAGCTGCTGCGGCAAGCGCCCGATGGCCTCACGGCCAAAGCCCAATTGCAAGCTCGCCTCGGCTGTACCTCCCAGCAGGCGGAGACGATTTTGGCCATGCCTCTGCGTCGCCTGACGGGATTGGAGCGGGAACGGCTGCACCAGGAACACGCCCAGTTGCAGACCCGCATCGAAGAACTGCAGGGGCTCCTCAGCGACCGCCGCAAGCTCTTGAATTATTTGAAAAAAGAGCTGCGCCACTTGAAGAAAATCTTCGGGGATCCCCGGCGCACCCAGATCCTCTCGGCCTCGGAGCTGGAAGCGGAAGTGGCCCAAATCCCCAGCGGCGAAGAGACGGAAGAGACCCACTTCTTGCTGCAATTCACCCGCAAGGGCTATGTGCGCCGCCTGCCTCTGCCTAGCCGTCGCTCCCGCAGCAACCCGGCGCAACGGGAACTGGGGGAAGATGTGCTGGTCGGCCTGGAATGCGTCACGCTGGAGCAGGAAATCTTGGTGCTCACCGCCGGCGGCAAAGCTTTTACCGTGCCCATCGCAGGGATCCCCCTCAGCACTGGGTCCTCACGGGGGGTGCCTCTGGTTACCCTTCTCCCCAACCCTGAGCCGATCGTCGCCACCTTCACGTTGGATCCGGATCCGGGCAAGGCAAGTTTGGTGGTGCTCAGCCGGCAGGGGCGGATCAAGCGGCTGGCCCTGGCAGAGCTAATGGGCCTCACCCAACGGGGATCCACTGTCCTAAAGCTAAAAGAGGGAGATGAGCTGGGCTGGGCAGCCCTTTGGGATCCCGGCCACCAAGGCTACAGCGTCGTCCTGGCTACTTCAGGGGGACGGGTGCTGCGGCTGGATGTCCAACAGATTCCCCTGATGGGTCGAGCGGCTATGGGATCGCCGGCCCTGCGTTTGGGGCGCGCCGAGCGAATAGTTGGTATGGCGCTGCTGCCCCCGCAAGGGATCCTGGTTCTGGCCAGCCGGTTGGGCCACCTGAAGCGCTTGCCTCTGGAGGAGATCCCCATCCTGGAGCGGGGTCAAGTGGGCGTGCCGGCCTTTCACTTCTCCGACCGAGGGGATGTGCTGGTGGGCTTGGTGGGTCTCCCCCCCGAGCTGGAGAGGCCTTCCCATCTGCAACTGGATGTGATCACAGAGTCTGAACAGGTGTACTCCTTCTCTCCTGCCGAGATCCCGCTGCAAAGCCGCTCCGGGGGCGGATCCCTCCTGGTCAAAGGGGAGCGGGTCAGGGAGTTACGCCTGTTTTGGCCACAGTGGCTGCCGGAAGGCGATGTGGGATAGCTCTTGGGGGAGCAGAAGATCCCTAGGACGAAGAGCCTTCCCCAGGCGAGGCCGAATCGGTCGGCGGGGAGCCGGGATCCGTCTCCGGCACTTCGGGATGGCGAACGGGCTTGGGTAGGGTGCCACCTGCCTTGAGAACCAAACAGCGCACGGTTTGGTGCAGCTCCTCCAGCAAGATGCTGATGGCAGAGCGGAAGTCCCGGTGGTCATCTCGCATTTGCTCCAGCATGGCGCGGATGACTTCCTGACAATCCTTCAGGATGTGCTGCTGCTGGGCAACAATCTGCACCAGTTCGCTTTGTTCCTTGAGCAGCTCCCGCAGACAAGAGCGCAGCTCTTCCACATGGCTCTGCCAAAGGGCCTGTCCTTCCCGCAGCTCCATCACGCTGGTGCGCAAATCGGCGGTCGAGTCTCTCAGGGCTTCGCTGTGGCGGCGCTCGGCTTCCAGTTGCTTTTGCTGCTCCTGCTGCTGTTGGCGCAACTCAGAATTGGCCCGCAAGTTGGCTTCCGCTGCCCTGAGCAATTGAGCCAATCGAACCTCAGTAACAACCCAACGCTCTTCCGGGGAGAGAGATCGACCTCGGCCAACTCGCCTGCAGAAGTACTTCACAGTCGCTGCACCCTATACACAACTCTCTACTTTAAATCAAAGCACCATAGGACTTCAGCCCAAGCAGAGACCTGTCTATCGGGCTTTGTCCCGGCTGTTTTCTGGGTTTACCCAATGTAGCCATGATAGCGGATGCCGAATCCAGAAGTTCGGAAGGCGAGGCTGCCCCTCTCCAGGGATCCCGGTCGTTCTTCTAGGATGGTGGAGAGTTTGGATAAAAGAAACCATGCCTTCACTTGCCAATCAAGTGGTGCTGATTACCGGCGCCTCTGCTGGAATTGGGGAAGCCGTCGCTCTGGAGGCGGCCAAACGCGGGGCTCGCTTGGTGCTGGCGGCCCGCCGGGAAGGGCTGCTGCGAAACGTCAAGGACTTGGTGGAAAGTCGGGGGGCGGAGGCGCTGGTGGTGCCCACCGACATGGCCGATACGGCCCAGGTGGAGGCACTGGCCCAAAAGGCTCTGGATCATTTTGGCCGGGTGGATATCCTGGTGAACAACGCCGGCTATGGCCAGATGGGGCCGGTGGAAGAGGTGGATGTGGCGGCCATGCGGCGCCAGTTTGAGGTGAATGTATTTGGCTTGCACGCCCTCACCCGTGCCCTCTTGCCCCAAATGCGGGAACGGGGCAGTGGCCGCATCCTCAACCTCAGCTCGGTGGCCGGCCAGATGTCCATGCCTTTCAGCGGCGTTTACAGCGCCACCAAGTTTGCTGTCGAAGCCCTCAGCGACGCCCTGCGGGTGGAAGTGGCCCCCTTCGGCATCAAGGTTATCTTGATCGAGCCGGGGCCGGTGGCCACCGAGTTTGGCCGCGTGGCGGAAGAAACCTTTGCCGCTGTTGTCAACCCCAATGGCCCCTACAAGGCGATCTTGGACAAGACTGCCGAGCTGGCCAGCTCGTTCAGCAAAATGGCCTGGCCGGTGGAGAAGGTGGTGGAGCCGATCCTGAGGGCGATGACCGATCCTCACCCTTCCGACCGCTACACCGCTTTCACAGGGGGCAAGGTGGCGTTGGGGCTGATGCGGCTCATGCCCGCTGCTCTGGCTGACTCCATGTGGCGGTGCGTCTATGGGCTGGATGGTCTGGGATCCCCCGGCTCGGCCTAACTGCAGGCTTGTGGCGGGCATCGGATGGGGCAGGGATCCCTCAGGAGCTCATCCTTGCGGGGGTAGGGTTGTGCCTTCCAGGAGGGACAGGTTAAGTTTGTTAAAGGACTTTTAATAACCGAGCGTTCTCTTCCCTATGAACAAGCCTCTATCTCCCCAGCGCTGGCTGATCGCCCTCCTGCTGGGCTTTTGTCTCTGGCAGGGATCCGGCCTGGTGCTGCAGCCTGCACCCGCCCATGCAGCTTTGGCCTCGGCCCTCACCTACGATCGCTTTTTGCGCTACGTCGAGGAGGGGCGGGTTACGGATGTGCGCCTCACGGACAACAATCTGGTAGCTGAAGTTACGGCTGTGGATCCCCAGACCCAGCATTCCACCCGCTACCGAGTGAACCTGCTGCCCAACACCGTACCGCAACTGGTGGACCGCCTCACCGAGCAGGGGATCGAAGTGGGCGTGGTACCCACCCGCAATGGCAGCGCCTTTTGGGCGCTTCTAGGCAACCTGGTGATCCCGCTGTTGCTGTTGGGAGGGTTGTTCTTTTTCCTGCGGCGTGCCGGTGCTGGAGCGGGCGGCCCTGGGCAGGCAATGAACTTCGGCAAATCGCGGGCCCGCTTTCAGATGGAAGCCAAAACCGGCGTTAAGTTCGACGATGTGGCCGGCATCGAAGAGGCCAAAGAAGAATTGCAAGAGGTGGTTACCTTCTTGAAGAAGCCGGAGCGCTTCACCGCTGTTGGGGCCAAGATCCCCAAGGGTGTGTTGTTGGTGGGGCCGCCGGGGACGGGCAAAACCCTTCTGGCCAAGGCCATTGCCGGCGAGGCAGGAGTGCCTTTCTTTAGCCTGTCCGGCTCTGAGTTTGTGGAAATGTTTGTCGGGGTGGGCGCCTCTCGCGTACGGGATCTCTTCAAGAAGGCCAAGGAGAATGCGCCCTGCATCGTCTTCATCGACGAGATCGACGCGGTGGGCCGGCAGCGGGGGGCTGGCATCGGCGGGGGCAACGACGAACGCGAGCAAACCCTGAACCAGTTGCTCACCGAGATGGACGGCTTTGAGGGCAACACCGGCATTATCGTGATTGCCGCCACCAACCGCCCTGATGTGTTGGATGCCGCTCTCTTGCGTCCGGGCCGCTTCGACCGCCAGGTTACGGTGGATCGGCCCAGTTTCAAGGGGCGCTACGAGATCTTGCGGGTGCATGCCCGCAACAAGAAGCTGGCGGAAGAGGTCAGCCTGGAGGCGATTGCCCGCCGTACCCCCGGCTTTGCCGGCGCGGATCTTGCCAACCTGCTCAATGAAGCGGCCATTTTGGCGGCCCGCCGTCAGCGCATGGCCATCACCAACCAAGACATTGAGGACGCCATTGACCGCATCACCATTGGCCTGACCAAGCCGCCGCTTCTGGACGGCAAGAGCAAGCGCCTGATCGCCTACCACGAGTGTGGCCATGCCCTGTTGATGACGCTGCTGCCCCATGCAGATCCCTTGAACAAGGTGACCATCATCCCCCGTTCCGGCGGCGCAGGTGGCTTTGCCCAGCAACTGCCCAACGAGGAGCAGATCGACTCCGGCATGTACAGCCGCGCTTGGCTGCTGGATCGGGTGGTGGTGGGCTTTGGCGGTCGGGCGGCCGAAGAGATCGTCTTCGGCTACTCGGAAGTGACCACCGGAGCCAGCAACGACCTGCAGCAGAACACGAATCTGGTGCGGCAGATGGTGACCCGCTTTGGCATGTCTGAGCTGGGGCCCTTGATGCTGGATCCCCCCAACAACGAGGTATTCTTGGGCGGCGGCTGGATGAACCGCGTCGAGTACTCGGAGGATGTGGCCGCCAAGATCGACCGCCAGGTGCGGCAGATCCTGGAGAGCTGTTACCAGAAAGCCAAGCAGATTTTGCTGGAGCACCGCCCTCTGCTGGATCGATTGGCCGATACCTTGGTGGAACGGGAAACCCTGGATGGCGACGAATTCCGGGCGATTGTCTCGGAGTATGTGCCCATCCCGGAGAAGGTCGGCCTACCCAGTCCACTTGCGGAAGCGGGACGGAGTCCAAAGCTGGTCTAAGGGATCCCATCTCCATTGCCAGATAGACAACTGGGGGGGTTGTTGGGGCTGGATCCCGGCAGCTGCCCCCTTTTCCTCGCGAGTTTTGGGTTGCGTTGGGCTGTCGCATGCTCTCTTCGCTCTCTGCTTTGCCGGTTCACCTCTATCGCTGCCTGAGCTGCGGTCGGGAAGGGCTGACCCAAGCACCAGGGCGGGAACAGGGATCCGTGGCAGATCGGGTTTATTGTCCCAGTTGTGGCCAAATTTACCCCATCACCGCTTCTGGGGCTGTGGATTTTATCGGCAGCTCATCGGACCTGCATCTCACCCCGGCCCAAGCCATTGCCCATCTGCCTGGGTTCGCCTGGGGCTACGATCGCCTCTGGCGGCCCTGGGCCCTGTCGCTGCTGACGGGAGAGAGCTTTGGGAGCGAGCGGGAGAGTCAACTGCTGGCCGAGTTGGTGGGGGAGGGGGATCCCATCTTGGATTTGGGCACTGCCGGGGGGTACTGGAGCCGCTTGCTCCTGGCCAAGGATCCACAACGGACGGTGATCGGCCTGGACAATGCAGCAGGGGTATTGGCGGAAGCCGCTCAACAGGCACAGCCCCACTGGCAGCACTACAGCCTGATGCGGGCCCGAGCCGAACAGCTTCCCCTCGCCTCTGGAACTTTTGGGGCGGTGATCAGCGGGGCCACCTTGAACGAATTGCCTTTGGATCCCTGTTTGCGGGAAATTGCCCGTGTGTTGAGACCGGGAGGAGCCTTTGTCTCGATGCACAGCCAGCAGGTCCAGGGATGGGGGCAGATGGTGCAGCAATGGCTGGAAGCCACCGGCCTTCATTTTTTCTCAGAAACCCAGTTGCGCGAGCACCTTCAACAGGTGGGGCTGCAGTTGGAGCGTTATCTCAGCTTGGGTTGGGTGGCCTTTGTGCGGGCGGTGCGCCTCTGATCTTGGCCGGGTTAAGTTGTGCAGTGGCCATCGAGTCGATGTCGGAGCCATTACCCCAATCCAAGTCATGCCGATCCCTGGCTCCCCTCTTCCACCAAGAGAGAGACTAGGAGTGAGGGCGCACTCTATGGGATCCACTCCAGCCCAACGCCAAAGCTAAACTCCCGATCCAGGGTCGAGTTGCGCAGGCTATAGCGAGCAGAAAGACGAAAGGAAGGGCTAATGGCGTAGGCAGCAGTGAGCTCCGCCAGGGTGGCCTGTCCTTCTTCCGGCTCCTGGGGGGCAACCCAACTGTAGCTACCGGTCAAATCTGCAGCTCCGGGAGCCAAGGCCAAAACAGCAAAAGCCCCATAGCTAACTCCACTGAGGCTGCGGTTCTTTTGTTCCAAAGCCCGATACCCCAGTTGTGGCGCCAGATTAAAACGGGATCCCATGGGGGCCAGAAAGTAACGCATTTCCGACCCGTACTGGCGCACTTCGGGATGTTCGGAAGATTGGCGATAGTCACCACTGAGGGTGAGGCGATCTCCCAGGCGCAAATCCTGCAGGCTGATTCGCCAGTGAGAAGAGGACTCGAAACCGGCCTGCAAGCGGGTGGGCAAGACGGGCGTGTTGCGGATTTCTTCCAGGAGATGGGGCGGGTTTTGCAGCCAGCGGCGCAACACGGGGCTGTCTTCCAAAAGTTGGCTATCCAAGCCCAAATCCAAAGCGGCTGAGAGCGTGGCTGGCGCCGGATCCTGAATGCTGGCTTGCGTGGAATTGGCCCAAACTGGCCACCCAGGCACCAGTCCAGCCCAGAGGAGCAGCATACCCAGGGGAAGCCCTTTGCCAGACTGTCTCACCGCCTGCAACCCCATGCATCGCGTCCCTACTGTAGCCGCTTTCCGAGGGATTCTCCACGCAGACGGGCAAGGCTGGAGGTGCTCCACAGAGCGGCAACAACACCTCAAAGACGGCCCAGCGACAACAGAAAGCCTAGCTGCTCCGGCTGTTGGCAACCACCCGCAAGCGCTCGACCAATTTTTGCAGTTGCCGTTCAAATTGCAGACTTTGCCGCTGTAGCTGACTGACTTTCTCACAGCTATAGAGGACGGTGGTGTGATCTTTTCCCCCAAAGTAGTCGCCAATTTTGGGCAGGCTGAGGTTGGTGTAGTGGCGCATCAAGAACATGGCAATTTGCCGTGCTTGGCTGATGTCGCGCTTGCGGGAGGATCCCAGTAAACTGTCTCGGTCGATGCCGAATTCTTCACAGACCACATCGGTAATCATGTCGGCGGTGATCTCTTTCGGCTCGCTGGGGGGATTGAGGATGGGCTGAATCGTCTCCACGCTCATCGGCAAGCCAGAAATGGAAACATAGGCGACGGCGCGGATCAGGGCACCTTCCAGCTCGCGGATGTTGCTGGTGTAGGTGGTGGCAATGTACTCGATCACCTCTGCGGGCAAGTTCATTCCCTCGTACTCGGCTTTCTTCTTCAGAATGGCCATGCGGGTTTCGATATCCGGCGATTGAATTTCGGCAATCAGGCCCATCGAAAACCGAGAACAGAGACGTTCCTGCAGACGAGGGATCAAATGGGGGGAACGGTCGGCGGCCAGCACAATCTGCTTGCCGGACTCGTGCAGGGTGTTAAAGGTGTGAAAAAACTCCTCTTGAGTGTACTCTTTGCCTTCGATAAATTGAATGTCGTCCACCAATAAAATATCTACATCTCGATAGTGCTCCCGGAAAGACTGCATGCTGTCTCGCCGGATGGCATCGATTAAATCGTTGGTAAACCGTTCGGTGGACACGTAAAAGACTTTGGCCTGTGGATTTGCCTCTAGCTGGTAGTGGCCAATGGCCTGCATCAGGTGGGTTTTGCCCAGCCCTACCCCGCCGCAGAGAAACAGGGGGTTGTAGGCGCGTCCGGGCTTGTCTGCTACGGCCAAGGCCGCTGCGTGGGCCATGCGGTTGTTGGGGCCGACCACAAACCGTGAGAAGGAATACTTGGGGTTGAGATCCGGCGCCCGCATGGGCAGGCTGCCGCCGACTTCCAGTCCTAGGGTGGTGGAGGCAGGTAAGCTGCCGGCTCTGCCCGATGTTGGGGAAATGGTTCTTGAAGGAGGTTCTTCCTCGACCGGAGCATGGGGGGAAACGGAAAACTCCACCTGCAAAGGGATCCCGGCTACCCGCTGCACCACCTCGGTGATGGTGGAGGCGTAGTGCTTTTGCAGCCAGCCCCGCGCCCATTCGCTGGGGGTACAGATGGTGAGGCGGTTGTCCACCAACGATTCAGCCCGCGCCGTTTTGATCCAAGCCTCAAAGGTTGGGCGGCTGAGCTGCACCTGCAGATGACACAGGGCTTCATCCCAGAGCTGATCCAGGGAAATATCCACACCACACACTCAGAGCGACACAGCAGAAGCCCAGAGGAAACAGCGGCGGCTTCCTCGACAGGAGCTTCGGGATTCCCAATTTAACTGCTCGGCGCGGGGTGGCCAATCTAGCAATTTTCCATTGAGTCTGCTAAGATTAACCACCTGTGATCAGTTGCCAGCAGGCTGAATGGCAGTCTGGTCAGCTCTGGCAGATGATCTTGGCTTCATTGGTTGGCTTCTCACCATGACTCAGCGTACCCTTCGTGGCACCAATCGCAGACGCATTCGGGTTTCTGGGTTTCGGGCCAGAATGCGAACGGCAACTGGGCGTCAGGTCTTGCGGCGACGGCGGGCCAAGGGGCGTTATCGCCTGGCGGTTTCCTAAGCCCTTTGGTCAGAGATTTGATTTGTCTTGGTTTTTTGGAGCGTTGCAGCCCAAAACTCGCTGACTTCTGGGGCAGACTCTCCTCGGTGCCCAATGTTGCCTGCTCCTCATCGATTGCGGGATCGACGAGCTTTTCAGGCGCTCTACCAGGGAGGCCAACGTCGTTCCGGTGCAGGCTTAACCCTGCTGTTTCAGCCGATGCCGGTGGGGTGCGAAGGGATCCCCAGCCAGGTGGGACTGGTGATCGGCAGAAAGGTGAGCAAATCTGCCGTAAAACGGAATCGGCTGCGACGCCAGTTGCGAGAAATCTTGCGCCCTCTGTGCCCAAACCTGAAACCCGGATACCGGCTGCTGTTTATCTCCAAGGCAAACTTACTGACCTACCGCTGGCCGGAGCTGAGGGCGGAGGTGCATCGTCTTCTCCAAAAGGCCGACCTGCTCGTCAGCACAGATGCGGACCCCAGGCTGTCCTAGAGACCTAGGCTGCACAGGTTTTTGCTACCCATGCTAGCCTGTTGCCATCATATGCTGGTGGCCACGCTAGATGTGGGGTGTGATGTACATCAAGCGGATTGAGCTGACCCGATTTAAGTCGTTTGGCAGCACCACCTCGTTGCCCCTGCTGCCGGGCTTTACGGTCATTTCCGGCCCCAATGGCTCCGGCAAGTCCAACATCCTGGATGGGATCCTGTTCGCGCTGGGTTTATCGTCCTCGCGGGGGATGCGGGCAGAGAGGCTTTTGGATCTGGTGCATTCCGGCAGCCTCAACGGCAATCGGCAGGTGGAAACCCATGTTTCCGTCACCTTTGAGCTGGGGCCGGGAGAAGATGGTCAGCCCAGGGAATGGAAAGTCAGTCGCCGGCTGCGGGTCAAGCCCGGAAAGGCTGAGGATCCCACTCGCGATAGCGGGACGGATTCTCTCCCCTACACCAGCACTTTCTACATCAACGATGTGCCCTGTACCCTGAGCGAGCTGCACGAACAACTGGAGGCGATGCACATCTACCCCAACGGCTACAACGTCGTTTTACAGGGGGATGTCACCAGCATCATTTCCATGCACCCCAAGGAACGGCGGCAGATCATCGACGAATTGGCGGGGGTGGCCACCTTCGACCGCAAGATCGCCCAGGCCAACAGCAAGCTGGAGGCGGTACGGGAACAAATTGAGCGCTTTCGGCTCATCGAACAAGAATGGCAAGCTCAAGGAGAGCGGCTGCTCAGAGAGAGCGAAAAGGCCCAACACTATCAGCAACTGCGGCTGCAGTTGCAAACGCTGGAGCAGCAGCAACAGGTGTTGCTTTGGCGGCATTTGCAGGCCCAAGTGGAAGAAACCCAGGCGGCCATTCAGCAGCTTCTGGAGGCTCAGGAGCAGGCCACCGCTCAGGTGCAGACCTTGAGCGAGCATTTGCAGCAAGCCGAAGCCGCCCTGACCGAGTTGCAAAGCCGCATCCATGCTCTTGGAGAGGAGGAATACCTGCACCTGCAAGCCCAAATCGCCGCCGCCGAAGCACAGCGGCAACAGGTCAGCCGACAGATCGCAGCCTGGCAGCAGGAGATCCAGCAAGCGCAGCGCCTACATCAGGAGTGCCAAGCCCAACAGCAGCATCTGCAGGCGGAGCTGGAACACCTGCACAGCCAACAGGAGCAACTGGCCCAAGCCCAGGGATCCCTGCAGGCCCAGGTTCGGAAAGCCCAAACCAGCCTGGAACAGAGCCGCGAACAGCTGCGCGCCCTAGCCCAATCCGCTGATGCCTGGGTGAAACAGCAGCGCTACCTCACCCGCCACATTGAGGAACTCCGCGCTGAACAGGAGCCTCTCCAACAGGAGCAAATTCGCCTGCAAGAGCGACAACGGCAACTGGAACGACAAAGCCAAGAGATCCAAGCGGAGATTGCCCAGATCGAGGCGTGGCTGGGATCCCACCTGGCCCTCACCGCCGAGCTGGAACACACTTGCCGACAGTCGGAAGCTCAGGTTCAAACTTTGGCCCAAGAGCTGGCCCAACTGCAGGCCGGCCTGGAGTTGGATCGCGCCACCCACGAACGCCTGGCCGCCGAGCTGCACGCCAAGCAGCGGCAACTGGACAAATGGGAAACCCGCCGCCAAGTGTTGCAAGAGTCCCAGGGATCCCGAGCGACCCAAGCCATCCTGAGTGCCCGTCTGCCGGGGGTTTTGGGGTTGGTGGCCCAGTTGGGGCAGGTGGATCCCCAGTATCAACTGGCCCTGGAGGTTGCAGCAGGCAACCGGCTGCACTTTGTGGTGGTGGAGGATGACACCGTGGCCGTGAGCGCTGTCAACTTTTTGAAACGGGAAAAAGCCGGACGCGCCACCTTTTTGCCCTTGAATAAGCTCCAGCCCACCCGCCCCCCCAGCCCCCTGAAATTGGACGGCCTGATCGACTACGCCATTCGTTTGGTGCGTTTTGAAGAGCGCTACCGGGATGTTTTCGGCTTTGTGTTCGGCTCCACCCTGGTTTTCCAAAGCCTAGAGCTGGCCCAGCCCCACATCGGCAAGCACCGCATGGTTACTCTGGAAGGGGAGCTGTTGGAAACTTCGGGCGCCATGACCGGCGGCAGCGCCCCCCAGCGAGCTGGGATCCACTTTTCTGCCAGCGAACCTTCCGAGGAGGCCGCCTTGCGCTCCCGCTTGGCCGAGCTGGAGGAACTGCTGGCCGCCCTCACCCTGCGCCTACAAGCAGCCCAAGCCCGCGAAAAACAACTGGCCCAAGCCCTGCTGCTCGCCCGCCAGGACGCCTTACAAGCCCAGCAATATCTGGAGCGTCACCAAGCCGATTGCCAAAAGCAACAGGCCCGCCTGCAACACCTGAAGGGATCCCTGGCGCAAAGGCAAAGCGAAAGCCACCAGATCCAGCAGCGGCTCCAGCAGATTCAACTGCGCTGGGATCCCTTGCAACAGCGCCTAGCCGATCTCGCCCTCAAGCTCAGCCAACTGGAGGGATCCCCGGTGAACCAGCATTGGCAGCAACTGCAGCAGGCGGTGCAGCAGCAAGAAAGTCGCTTGGCAGAGCTGCAGCAGCAACTGACCCAACTGGAGCGGCAACAGCAGGAGAACTCCGGCCAACAACACCTGAAACAGGCCCAAATCCAGCACCACCAGGAGCGCCTGCAGGAGAGCAAACAGCGCCAAGCCTATCTGCAGGAGCAAATCGTCCAAGCCCAAGCCACCCTTGGCCAAATCCAGCAACACCTTGCCGAGCAACGGCAACAGATGAGCCAGATCGAGGCCCGACTTTCCCACCTGCGCCAAGAGCGGGATCGGCAAGAATTCCAATTGCGGGCCCAACAACAGCAAATCCAACGCCTGGAGTGGGAACGCTACAACGCCCTCACCCAACAACAGGAAAAAGAGGCTCTGCTGGCCCAACTGCAAACCCAACTGCAAGCGGTGGTTCAAGAGCTGCCGGATCCGCTGCCGGACTTGCCCGCCACCCTGACCTTAGACGAGCTGCAACGGCAAAAACGCAAAACCGAAGAGCAATTGCGATCCCTGGAGCCGGTAAACATGCTGGCCATTGCCGAATACGAACAGACCCAAGCTCGCCTGCGGGATCTCAGCGCCAAACTGGAAACCCTGCACCAAGAGCGCACCGAGTTGTTGCTGCGCATCGAGAACTTTTCCACCCTGCGTCGGCAAGCCTTCTTGGATGCCTTTCATGCCGTCAACGGCCATTTTCAAACCATCTTTGCCCAACTTTCCGATGGGGATGGTCATTTGGAATTGGAAAACCCAGAGGATCCCTTCGCAGGCGGTCTAACCTTGGTGGCCCACCCCAAAGGTAAGCCGGTGCGCCGTCTCAGCGCCATGTCGGGAGGAGAAAAATCCTTGACAGCCCTCAGCTTTATTTTTGCTCTGCAGCGATTCCGCCCTTCCAGCTTTTACGCCTTTGATGAAGTAGATATGTTTTTGGACGGGGCCAATGTGGAAAAATTGGCCAATATGATCTGGCAGCAATCTCGTCAGGCGCAGTTTTTGGTGGTCAGTTTACGCCGCCCCATGATCGAAAAAGCTGAGCACACCATTGGTGTAACCCAGGCCCGCGGTGCATACACTCAGGTGATCGGCCTGACCAAACCCGCCCCTCACCCCAGTTAAGATGTGGCTTGGTTAAGAGCAGAGGGCAAATCCTGAGGTCCCATTAGGCTCATTCTAAGAATGGTTTAGGAGTGTCCAAACGCCTGCCATGGTTGCTCTGACTCTGAATCTATCCCCCCTGACAACCCTGAGCCGAGCAGATTTTATTCGGCTTTGTGCCGCCAATCCTGACTTGAAGCTGGAGCGTACCGCTCAAGGAGAATTGGTTATCATGTCTCCAACCGGCGGGGAAACCGGCCACTGGAATGCCGAAATCACCACAGACTTAACCCTTTGGAATCGGCAATCGGGCCGAGGGAAAAGCTTTGATTCTTCCACCGGATTTTCCTTGCCTTCAGGCAGCGACCGCTCCCCTGATTTGGCCTGGATCCCGATTGAAAAGTGGGAAGCTTTGGATCCCTCAGTCCGTCAAGGATTTTTGCCCTTGTGCCCCGATTTTGTGGTGGAGATCCTCTCGCCCACCGACTCTTGGATTCAAACTCAGGCCAAGATGCAAGAATACATGGATAACGGCTGTCGGCTGGGGTGGCTGCTGGATCCCAAGGCCAAGCGGGTGATGATCTACCGACAAGGGCAAGCGCCGGAATTGGTCGAAGATCCGGAAACCTTATCAGGAGAGGACGTGCTGCCGGGCTTCACCTTGCCCATCCGCAAGATCTGGTCGGCTTGATATGAGTAGCTTTCACGGATTTACGATCCCTGATACAGCTTTTTTCCACACCCTTAACCCAGCCAACTCTGATGGATCTCTTGCATGACAGGGATCCCACGCAATTGCAGAACTCTCCCAACCTTGGAAACAGCTGCAGTAAAAATGTTGAGCGATAGGCCAAAAACAGGCGGAGTCACACTACCATGGCTGCTCTGACTCTGAATCTATCTCCCCTGATAACCCTCAGCCGAGCAGATTTTATCCGGCTTTGTGCCGCCAATCCTGAGCTGAAGCTGGAGCGTACTGCCCAAGGAGAACTGGTCATCATGTCTCCAACCGGTGGGGAAACGGGCAATCTTAACTTTGAAATTGCCGGGGAAGTTTATGTTTGGAATCGGCAATCGGGCAGAGGGAAAAGTTTCGATTCTTCCACCGGATTTTCCTTGCCTTCAGGCAGCGACCGCTCCCCTGATTTGGCCTGGATCCCGATTGAAAAGTGGGAAGCTTTGGATCCCTCAGTCCGTCAAGGATTTTTGCCCCTGTGCCCCGATTTTGTGGTGGAGATCCTCTCGCCCACCGACTCTTGGATTCAAACTCAGGCCAAGATGCAAGAATACATGGACAACGGCTGCCGGCTGGGGTGGCTGCTGGATCCCAAGGCCAAGCGGGTGATGATCTACCGACAAGGGCAAGCGCCGGAATTGGTCGAAGATCCGGAAACCCTATCCGGAGAGGACGTGCTGCCGGGCTTCACCTTGCCCATCCGCAAGATCTGGTCCACCTGACATTCTACGGTCGTTTTATAGTCATTTTAGACAGGAATGAAACATTTCTGTTGTATTGTGTATTGGTTCCTAACTCCCCTCTCCCAAAGGAAGAGGGGCCGGGAGTGGTCGCAGAAGCTGCACGGAATGCTTGAGGAGTGTCTCAATCTAGTTTGGAATGACTATAGTCCTCAGATTGGGGTCTTTCGCGCAATTCTGGCGAGACTGGGATCTTGGCCAGGCTGGATAAGGCCCACCGATGCCTTTTGCACCTGCTGGACTTCTTGCAAAAGCTGCAAGTAAAAAGTCCGTCGTTCCCAATCCAGATCTCGGAGCCCACAGCCCGGCTCTCGATGGTGCAGGCAATCGCGAAACTGACAGGCGCCCAAGCGATCCCTTACTTCGGGGAAGCACCGTATCAACTGCAAAGGATGCACCGGCGGGATCCCTTCGCCAGCATTGAATCCCGGCGAATCGGCGATCCAACCGCCTTCCGGCAAAGGAAACAGCTCCACATGGCGGGTGGTGTGCCGACCATGGCCCAAACGTCTGGAGACGGCCTGAGTGGCCAGCCGAACGTCCGGCAGCAGCCGATTGAGCAAGCTGGATTTGCCCACCCCGGAAGGGCCTGTCACCACCGAGATCTGATCTCGACAGCACTGTTGCAACTGGGGGATCCCAGCTTGGGTGTGGGCACTGACCAACAGAGGCTCATATCCCCACCTCTGCAGACGCTCCACCCAAGTTGTCGCCACTTCTGGATCCACGCAGTCGCATTTGTTCAACACCACCTGAACCCGCAGTTGGCTGGCCTCGGCTTGCACCAGCAGACGACTGAGGGCGTTGGGCTCAGGGTCGGGCTCGGCCAGGGCCACCACCACCAGAACTTGGGTCGCGTTGGCAATAGCGGGTCGAGGCAGCTGAGTGCGCCGCGGCAGGATCGCCTCGATCACCCCCCGCTCCGGCCAGAGGTCGGCGGCAGCAGGCGGCAAGCGCACCTCCACCCAGTCCCCCACCATCACCTGCTGACCCATTTTTTTCAGCTTGGCCCGACTGGTACAGAGAATCTCTGCCGGGGTGGGCTTTTGAGCCGGAAACCGAGCCGGGATCTCGGGAAAGAGGGCAGCCAAACTCGGATCGATACGCACGCGATAAAAGTTGGCCTGCGCTGCGCGCACCCAGCCGGTACAACTGGATCCCGGATCCCCCTTTCCTTCTGGTTTCACCGGGCTCATGCCGACTCAGGCGTGCCACGACGCACCCAGAGAATGTAATGGCCTTCGGGGGCAGCCGCCTGTCCCTCAATCCGATGCCCGGCCATGGCTAGGCTGTTGGGCACCTGCTCCAGGGGTTCTCCTGCATCCAGCCACAGCTCCAGCAGTTCTCCAGGAGCCATGCGCTCCAGGCGCAGCTTCGCCCGCACGTAGTTGAGTGGGCAAGGGATCCCGCGCTGGTCAAGGATAAACTTGACCTCTTCCGACGAAACAGCCTCTGCAGTCATTCTTCCTCACGCTCCCGGTTGCCAGGCATCTGGGCCAGCCCCCGCAACAACCCGCCCAAGAAACCATCCCGCTTGTTGATGCGTTCTCCGTGCAGCTCAGCCAGGCGCATGAGCAATTCCCGCTCTTCTGAGCTGATGCGGGTGGGGATCTCCACCACCAAGGTGATTTGGTGGTCGCCCCGAGACATCGGGTTGCCAATGCGAGGTACCCCCTTGCCCTCCAGGGTCAGCACTGTACCCGGCTGGGATCCGGCTGGGATGGTCAGCTCCACCTCCTCCTCCAGGCCGGCTTTCGAGTCCACGGTGGGCACAGAGACCTTGGCCCCCAAGATGGCCTGCAAATAGCTCACCCGCACCTCCGAGAGAATGGTCAGGCCATCTCGCTGGAAGTCGGGATCCGGTTCCACGAATAGGTAGACGTAGAGATCCCCGGGCGGGCCACCGCGTCGACCGGCATCGCCTTCCCCAGAAACCCGCAAACGGGTGCCACTATCCACGCCGGCTGGGATGTTAATGCGCAGTTTCTTCGTGGTTTGGGCCAAGCCCTCGCCATTGCAGTTGTAGCAGGGCTCTTCCAACACCTGACCGCTGCCACCACAGGTGGGACAAACCGAGACCTGGGTAAAGTTGCCAAACGGCGTGCGGGTTGCCCGCCGCACCTGACCACCGCCCCCGCAGGTGGGGCAAGTTTTCACCTCCGTACCGGGCTTAGCCCCGCTGCCTCCACAGACGTTGCAGACTTCCAAGTGGCTGATGCGAATCTGCTTTTCGCCGCCGAAGATGGCTTCCAGAAACTCCAGTTTTAGGTCAAAGCGCAGATCATCGCCCCGTACCGGCCCCTGGCGACTGCGGGCATAGCTGGCTCCTGCCCCCGCAAAGTTGGTGAAAAAGCTCTCGAAAATGTCGGCAAAGCCACCCATCCCCGCAAAATCCTGGAATCCACTTGCTGCCGCAGCAGCTCCACTCAAACCCGCTTCTCCAAAGCGATCGTAGCGAGCTTTTAGCTCATTATCAGAGAGCACCTCATAGGCACGGTTGATCTCTTTGAAGCGCTCCTCGGCGCCTGGCTCCTTGTTGACATCCGGGTGGTACTTACGAGCCAACCGTCGATAGGCGCGCTTGATCTCCTCTTTGGAGCTATCGCGGCTAACCCCCAAGATTTCATAGTAGTCGCGAGCCATAGAAGCGCTTCAGAAGAGGTTAAAGATCAAAACATCAGACACACTTGAGATGCAACTTGTCAGGCAGCACAACCGAAGCAGACCTACAAGGCACCGGAGCTGGGGGAGAGCAAGCAGTTGCCTAGAATCCTCAGCGAGCTCCATAGATCTCGCTACCCATCTCCAGCAGGACAGCCCGCAGTTCTTCCATTGCGTTCCGTAAAGTTGCTAAGTCTACGTTATCATTTGCCAGCAATGCCCTCAATGTGCCCGCCACTTGAGCCCCCCGCTGGATTCGAGCTTCGCTGAGACGATTGCCATGCTCCTGCAGGGTTTTGTCGTAGTTGTAGAGCAGGCTATCTGACTGGTTGCGGGCTTCCACCAACTGCCGCCGGCGCTGATCTTCTTCGGCATAGGCCTCCGCTTCCCGACGCATCCGCTCGATCTCGCTGCTGCTCAAGCCACCGTTGTTGGTGATCTTGACGCTCTGCTCGATTCCTGTCCCCTTTTCCCGAGCCGAGACTTTCAAGATCCCGTTGGCATCGATGTCAAAAGAAACCTCGATCTGGGGCACCCCACGGGGAGCCGGCGGGATCCCGGTCAGCTGAAAGCGGCCCAAGGTTTTGTTGTCTTTGGCCATGGCCCGCTCTCCCTGCAGGACGTGAATCTCCACCACACTCTGGCCATCGGTGGCAGTGGAGAAAATCTGGGTTTTACTGGTGGGAATGGTGGTGTTGCGCTCGATGATGCGGGTGAAGACTCCCCCCAGCGTTTCCACCCCAATCGAGAGAGGGATCACGTCCAGCAGCAGTAGATCTTTCACTTCTCCACCCACCACGCCTGCCTGGATGGCAGCGCCAAGGGCCACCGCCTCGTCGGGATTGACGGAGCGATCTGGGTTTTTTTTGAAGATTTGCCGAATTTTCTCCTGGACAGCGGGAATACGAGTAGAGCCGCCCACCAGCAGCACGCGGTCGATGTCTTGGGGAGAGAGGCCGGCATCCCGCAGCGCCTGTTCTGTAGGCTCCACGGTGGCCTCCACCAGATCCCGCACCAACTCCTCAAACTTGCCGCGGGTCAGCTCCACTTCCAGGTGCTTGGGCCCCGAATCGTCGGCGGTGATAAAAGGCAGGTTAATGAGTGTAACCTGGGTGCTGGACAGCTCAATTTTGGCCTTCTCGGCAGCCTCCCGCATCCGCTGCAGGGCCATGCGATCCCGCGAGAGGTCGATCCCTTCCGTCTCCAAAAACTGACGGATGAGCCAATCGACAATTCTTTGGTCGAAATCATCCCCCCCCAGGTGGTTGTTGCCGGCAGTCGCTTGCACCTCAAACACGCCGCTGCCCAGTTGCAGCACCGAGACATCGAAGGTGCCGCCACCCAAATCGAAAACCAGAATGCGTAGGTCTTGATCTTGTTTGTCTAGGCCATAGGCCAGGGCGGCTGCTGTCGGCTCGTTGATGATGCGCAGCACCTCCAGGCCGGCAATGGTGCCCGCATCTTTGGTGGCCTGCCGCTGGGCATCGGTAAAATAGGCGGGAACGGTGATCACGGCTTGGGTCACCGGCTCCCCCAGATAGGCCTCCGCATCGGCCTTCAGCTTTTGCAGGATCATGGCGGAGATCTCCTGCGGAGTGTAGGCGCGATCTTGCACCGCCACTTCCACCATGTTGTCTCGACCGGGGATGACTTTGTAGGGAACCCGCCTCCGCTCATCTTCGGTCTCGGCAAAGGTGCGGCCAATGAAGCGTTTGATGCTGAAGATGGTGTTTTCGGCATTGGTAACCGCCTGGCGCTTGGCCAGTTGGCCCACCAAGCGGGTGTTGTTCTTGGCGAAGCCGACGATGCTGGGGGTGGTGCGCCCTCCCTCGGCGTTGGTGATCACAACGGGCTGACCACCTTCCAAAACCGCCACGCAACTGTTGGTGGTTCCCAGGTCAATCCCGATGACTTTACCCATAGCCCCCTCTCCCCGTGCGCCAGGTCTCAACCCAAGAACGCGATTCCACGGATCTTAAAAGCATTCTGCCCAGAATCCCGCAGAAACCTTCAGACGTTGCTTTCGTCTCCGTAGCTTTACTGTAGCGTTTCTGAGACTGCTCTGGCTCTGTTTGTCAAGGTTCAAGTGAGCAAGTTCGGCTAGGAAGGTTGGGGGTTTTGGGGAGAGGCGGGCGTGTTTTCCGGACCAGCTTCGATGGTGGCTTGGGCTGGGGGGGATGGTTCAGAGCTGGGGCTGCCCGCCGAGACGGCCACCATGGCATGACGGATCACCAAGTCCCCCAGCTTGTAACCTGGCTGATATTCGATGGCTACCACATCCTCGGGATAGTCTGGGCTGGGCTGACGGGCTATGGCTTCGTGCAGGTTGGGGTCGAAGGGCTGGCCCACCGATTTCATGCGGGAGACGCCCATCTTCTTCAGGCATTCCACCAGCAGGCGGTAGACGCTCTGGTAGCTGTTGTGCAACTCCCGCTCGCGGTCGGTTTCCAGCTTCAGCTGCTGCTGAGCCCGCTCAAAGCTGTCCACAACAGGCAAGATCTCCAGCACAAATTTCTGCCGTTCTTTTTGGCTGAACTCTTCTTTTTCCCGCTGGGTACGCCGCCGGTAGTTTTCAAAATCGGCGTAGAGGCGCAGGTAGGCGTCTTCTTTCTCTTTGAGTTGCTGGCGGACAACTTCCAACTCGTGCTGGAGCTGCTTGAGAGCTTCACCGGGATCTGGAGAAGGCTCAGCTGCGGTTTCTCCGGAGGAGGTACCGGCTTCTGCTTCGCTATCTTCCAAAATCAGCTTCTCCAGCTCTGCCTCTACGTCGATCTCTTCTTCCTGTAGTTCAGGATAGGTATCTTCTGGGGCCATCGGTTGCTTCTCTTCGGCAGTCATGGGCGATGTCGGCAAGTGTTAGCAATGAGCAGTGACTCGGGTATCCCCAGTTTGGCAGTTTCAAAACCGCCGCTGCACTCAGCCAAACCAGGCTCTGTGTTGATCGTATTCTACCGGGTTCTCTTTCAGCCAGTTGAAGTCAATATCTTTTCTTTCCTAGCCGACCAGCAGATGTTCCCGTGGCCGGCCCAGGCAATCGGGGAAGTAGATCTTGGCCAAGTCGGGGATTAGGCGCCAGTTGGGGCTGTAGATGGGTTGAATGGGGGAGTGGGTGTGAATATAGTAGACCAGAAAGTCGCGGATGCTATCGGCTGAGATCCACAGGGTTTGGGCTTCTTGGAACATGCTGTAACCGCCGCCGCCGCCGGCTCGGTAGTGGTTAATGGCCAGGCGAAAGGTCTGTGCTGGTTCCACCGGCTGTCCGCGGAATTGTAAGGTCACCAGGCGCTTTCCTACGGGGCGGGTGAGATCGAAGCAGTAGTCGATGCCGTGGTAGAGGTCGAAGGTGTAGCCGCGGGCTTCGGGGGCCACGACGGCAGCAGGATCGGCGGGAAGGTGATTGGGATCCAACTGGCGAAAATAGCCGGCAGTCTGTTCCAGGGCGCGCCGCAGAATATCTCCGGTGATCTCCAAAACGCAGAGGGTGTTGTCGTAGACGGTGAGGCTGTAGGCATCTTGCAGGGAGATGGGGCCTGCTGACAGGCCGGCGCTGCTGCAGATGTTGACCAGGGAGAGCTCTGCGGGGAATCCTGCCTCCCGCACTGCTTGCAATTGGGCCTGATGGAGCAGCTCTGCCAGAGGGTTGGCCCCCAGACGGGCTGCCAGACCGCCGCTATAGGCAGAACGGGCTTGGCCAATGGGCTGACGGATGTAGCGCAGGGTGGCTTGATGATAGGGCTCTGTCAAGGCCAAGAGTTCGGGATCGGGAGGGATCCCTTCGGCGGAGAGGAGCTGTGCGCTTTTGCTGATGATTTGCCAGCGGCTGCCCTGGCGCTCCAGCTCCAGGGATACCTGGGAGAGGTGGCTGCCCCAATAGCCGGGCTGCACCACTAGAGCTGGGGATCCCCCCAGACCGGCGATGGTCTGGTGGGTATGGCCGGAGAGGATGACGTCAATGCCGTCCAGCTCGGCCAGGGCCAACAGTTCGTTTTCCCCTGCCAGGCTTTTGTTGCTGCACCAGCCGGAGCGATCCGGGTTGTGCCAGTGCTCAGGGGTGCGCAGGGGGGGCAATTGGTTGGGGCCGCTGTGCAGGATCAAGATCAAGACATCCACCTGAGGTCGCAGCAGCGACAGGTAGTGGCGGGCAGTCTCCAGCAGGGGGGCAAAGCGTAGGCCCAAGATGTAGTCCGGGCGCTCCCAGGTGTCGATGCGGGGGGTGGTCAGCCCTAGCAAGCCAACGCGAACCCCGGCCAATTCCCGGATCAGGTAGGGCTGGAAGAGGGGATCCCCATTCTGGCGGAGGATGTTGGCACAGAGCACCGGACAGCGGAGATCGCCGACAAAATCCCGGAGAACCTGAAGCCCAAAGTTAAAGTCGTGGTTGCCAGGGGTAAAGGCGTCGTAGCCTAGGGCGTTGAGGGCATGGGCCAAGGGGTGGGGAGAGACGCGCTCCACCTGCGCATAGTAGCTGCCTAAAGGGGATCCCTGAATGGTGTCGCCGCTGTCGATGAGCAGGACGGGATCCTCACTGGCTGCTCGCACGCGCTTGATGAGGGTGGCCAGCTTGGCTAAACCGTGCTCCGCAGGGATCCCGGTGAAGTAGTTCCAGGGATGTAGATTGGCATGGAGATCCGAAGTGTGGAGAATTGTTAATCGCATTCTTATATCATAGCCAAAGTCAAAGCCCAACCCAAACTCGTCAGCCCAGCAAGAACAGCACCTGCACACAGCCCACCAAAAAGCCGAGGAGGCCGCCTAAGTTGACGATGGCCTGGAGTTCTTGGCGCACAATCTGCTGGATGGCCTGCTCCAGGTCGGCAGGGGAGGTGGCGTTGACTTTATCGGCAATGACCTGATCCAGGTTCAACACCGGGATCACCTGCATCATCAGGGATTCGAGATCCCGTTCTAGGTAGCGCTCCAAGACCAAAGCCAGGTCGGCGCTGATCTGATCGATGGAGGTGATCAACGCCTTGGAGTTGCGCAGGCGTCCCAACACCAGGCTGGCCACTTTTTCCCAATCGATGGTCTCCCCCAGCCCTTTGATAACCTCTGGCCCTTGGCTGCGCAGGTAATCTTGGATCCCGTCGCGGAGGGCACGGCGCAACTGACGCACGGCGGAAACCGGCAGGTTTTGCAGCGAGAGGTTCTGCAGGATCTCGGTCAGGCGGCGGGAGGCGTTGATGTCTTTGAGCAGATCTTCCAAGATGGTTTCTGCCCCTTCCGGCTCTTCTAGACAATAGGTGCGCAGGCGCAACAGGGCATTTTTCAGGCCGAACAAGTTGGCCACCACCCAGTAGGAGCCGGTCGCTCGTTCACGAAACTCCTCGTCAAGGGATTCGATGTTGCGATCGGTGAGAAAGTCCACCAAGTTCTGCCGCAACACCTTTGGGGGCAGCGCCTGCTTCAGGATCCACTCCGAGAGCTGCTTAGCCTGCTCGCTGCTGAGGCGCAGCTCCAGCAACACTTGGTCGAACAGTTGGTTAATGGGCCCTTCCAAAAAGGTTTCTTGGCGGGCAAGCACCTTCACCAGGCGGGGCAACGACTCGTTAAACAGGTCGGCTAAAATGCGCGCCAACACCTGAGCAGTTTGCTGCTGTTGCTCAGGGTTTTGCAGCCGATCCAGGGCTACCCCCAGCAGCCAGCGGATCCCTGCTTGCATGCGCTCGGTTTGCAGCAGCTTGCGGGCCAGATTGTGCAGTTCCTCCGGCGTGAGCAGGGATCCCATGATGGTCTTGGCGATCTGCTTGGCCAGACGAGGCTGGTTCTGCGGGATCAGGCCGGGGGTAAAGGGGATGCGCCAGCCGAAAACCCGATAGGGGCGGTAGGGCCGGAACAGCATTTTGATGGCAATGTCGTTGGTGAAATAGCCGATCACCAGCCCGGCCAGCGGGGGCACAACGTAGATCCAGAAGGCCATGGAACCAATGGAGGGGGCTCTCTTCTACTCTACCGAGCTGCCCCGAGTCACTTCAGCCAGCCACAGGGCAAAAGAGGGTTGGCCAGTTCATTGGATGATCAGGCTATCGGTCAGTTCCAGCTCCACCAGCGTATTGGGCTGTAGCGTCACCACCCGGTCGATATTGGTACTGCCTGCCGCAGCACCTGCCAAGCTGCCGGCCAAGATCGGCAAAAAGCCCCATCCCCCTGTGAGAATTCCCAAGGCCAACCCACCTGCTGCCCCATAGCCTGCCCCGCGGGCTACAGTTGTGCCGACGTCGGCGTTGCGATCCAACCCGACTGATAGCGGCGCAGATTGGCCTCTCACCAAGTAGGTGGAAGACCCAATGGTGAGGCGGTTGGCCACAAAGCGGCTGCCGACGACCCGCTCTTGGGGATCGGCGCTCTCCGCCTCCCGGCCAGACAACTTCAGTTCTCGGTAAACCGGCTCAAAAGTGCCCCACACTACACTCCCTGCCGGGATCACCACCTGGCCAAAGCGATCCACCACCGGCTCGGAGACTTCCAGGTGGCCGTTAATGGCCTGGTAGGGCTGGAAAGTGATGGGGCGGTAGACCGTGAGGAGAATACGGGTGCCGGCAGGCAGCTCGCCCCGCGTGGCTCCGGAGAGATCCCCACCTGGGCTGAGGTCGGGCCGACGTTGATAGGAATAGGCCTCGCCTTGGGGGAGTTGTCCACCTGGGGCCGCTTGAACGGGCACCACCGGGATCGGATCCAAGGCCGGAGCTGTGGGATCCAGCGGCATTTGCGGCACCTGAGGTACAGGCGGTAGGGCCGGTGGGGCGGCAGAGCTGGGGGAGGGCGGAGGGCTCAGCAAGGGCAGGGTAGGGACGGGATCCCCCCTGGGGGGCACCGGCTGAGGGGTGAACTCGAACTGCTGAGCAGCAACCGGGGTAACGGCACCGGCTATCAACACCCCCCAAAAGGAACTCCTCTGCAACAAATGCAGGAACGGCTGCAAGGTTGAGCTCATGGATCCCATCCGGTCACAACTGGCAGTAGCTTAACATCCTGCCCCGCTTGTGCCCACTAGATTTAGTAGGTATTAAGGGATCGGAAGCTCTTAAAACACTATTGAGCCTGTTCGGGGTCTGGATCGAGTTTTCCCTAGGGGCTGGGGGAAGGAGAAGGAGTCGGTCCGCCGGGATCCCCTGGCTGGGGGGCTGGGGATTCTGGCTTAGGAGACTCTGTAGCCTCACTCTCCTGAGCCTCGGGGCTGGACTCCGGCTTGGGTTCTGCAGGAGACCGTCCTTCTGGAGAAGGAGAAGGTGAAGGCTCTCCGCCAGGCTGTGGAGTGGGAGTGGGTGTAGCTTCCGGCGTTGGGGTCAGAGCTGGAGTCGGCGTTGGGGTCGGTGTGGGCGTGGCTGTCGGTGTTGGGGTTGGTGTTGAAGTCAGCGTGGGAGTGGGTGTTGCTGTCGGTGTTGGGGTTGGGGTTGGTGCGGGTGTTGGAGTTGGTGTGGGAGTGGGCTGGGCGGCCTGCACCTGGAAAGACCACTGCTGGATGGTGGTGTTGCCGCTGGTATCGGCAATTTGGACGGCAATTAAGGTCGGCCGATTGGTGGGCAGCGGCTCGGCAGGGGTGTAGGTAAAGCCGGTGCGGGTGAGCTGGGCTTGGGCGGTGACATCCGCGTTGTTCACCAGCAAGGTAAAGCTATTGAGGTCGATTCCCTGGTCGTCCTGGAAACGGGCTGAGATGGAGGGGCGAGAGTTGTCGGTTAGGGATCCATTGGGAGGGGCCAGTTCGCTGATGGTGGGGAAGGTGGTGTCGGTCACCCGCCCGATGGTGATGGTCTTATCCGGCAGCTGCACCAGGGTTACCAGTCCATCCCGCTCCAAGCGGGCAAAAACAGGCGCTTCTGAGGCCCGGTCTTGGCTGCGGAAGGTGTAGCTGCCCTCGTATTGCCCTGGGCGGGTTTCCTGCAGTGGCAGGTTGTAGGCAATGCCGGGGATGGAAAACGATCCCTGCGCCCCTGGGGATCCCAGCAAAAACACGGTAACGGTATCCCCCGGGTTTACAGATCCCAGCTCTTCGCGGGCAAAGAAGGTTCTCACCTCTGGAGCGGCGGGCAGCGTTTCCACCAGAGGCTCAATGGGAATGTCCGGCGTGGCCAGGGGTTCGGGCGTAGGAGTGACCTGGGCAAGGAGCTCGGTACGGATCCCAGGGCCGGGGATGGCAGCCCCCACCGGCGGATCCAAATTGGGTACTCGACCCACCTTGGCCAGCGCTTGGTAGGTAAGAGCAGCCACTTCCCCCCGCGTGGCCACCGCCTGGGCATTCAATTGGGTGGGGTTGGGGTAGAGCACCAACAGCCCTTCCTGAACTGCTGTCGCGATGGGGGCGCGGGCAAAGTTGGGAACCAAATTGGCATCGCCAAACCCGGCCAGGATCGCGTCAATTTGACCGGGATCCTCGATGAGCCTACCGTTGGTGGCGGCACGGGTCAGGACAGTGATGGCCTGCGCACGGGTGAGCACATCGTTGGGGCGAAAGGTGCCGTCCGGAAAGCCGGAAACAAACCCTGCCGCTGCCGCCGCGCCGATGGAGGGAGCCGCCCAACTGGGAATGGGATCGGCAAAGGAGCGCACAGGAACGTTGGTATCTAGGCCAAAAGCTTTGGTGACAATGACGGCAAATTGGGCACGGGTGATGGACTCGTTGGGGCGAAAGGTGCCATCCGGGAAGCCACCGATGATCTGCCGTTCATTCAACCCGGCAATGTACTGGGCACCCCAATAGGTGCTGATATCAGAAAGTTGGGCCCAAGCGGGATCCCCAAGCCAGGCCAAGCTGCTGCAACTGATCACCAAAGCCGCAGTCTTCCAACCCTGCCAAAGGGAAAGCTCACGCATCGTTCACACCTCAGGTTCTTGGTACAGGATTCAGGTCTCGGATCCCCACTCTTGGCTGGGAGAGGCCATAGAAACTGGCCGGACAGAAGAGTTGGAGAGGATATCCAAACCGCACATCCAGACGAGGAAACCTTCTGAAAAGTTCTGTCTGGCCACCGGTTTCGCCAACCTTTCAAGGGGCAGGATTGGGGTAGCGCTGGTGAACCGCTTCGATCTCCGCCAGGATCTGCGGGGACAGTTCCACATCCAGGCAACTGAGGTTCTCTTTAAGTTGGGTCAGGCTGGTGGCCCCGATGATGGTGCTGGTAACAAACCAGCGGCTGCGCACAAAGGCCAAAGCCAACTGGGCCGGTGTCAGGCCGTGCCGGCGGGCAATTTGCACATAGGCGGCCACTGCTTCTTCCACATTGGGCTTGCGGTACCGCTGGCCAAAGCCTTCAAACAAGGCCAAACGGGATCCCGGCGGCTTCACCCCCCCCAGATATTTGCCCGTCAGCAGCCCAAATCCGAGCGGGCTGTAGGCCAGCAAGCCCACCTGCTCGTGGCGGCAGACTTCCGCCAGGCCCATTTCAAACGTGCGGTTGATGAGGCTGTAGGCATTCTGAATCGAGACCACCTTGGGCAACCCCAGTTGCTCGGCCACCTGGCAGAACTTGCTCACCCCCCAAGGGGTTTCGTTGCTCAGGCCGATGTAGCGAATGAGACCCTCTTGCACCAATTCCGCCAGAGACTGCAACTGCTCGGCAATGGGAACGGTGGGCCGCTCTTGGCTAGGATCGTAGGCAGCGCCCCCAAACAGAGGCACATAGCGATCCGGCCAGTGGATCTGGTAGAGGTCGATGTAGTCGGTCTTCAGGCGTTTGAGGCTATCGGCCACCGCCTGCCTGAGGTTGTCGCGGGTAATGGACAGGGATCCGCCGCGAATCCAATGCCAGGGCCGACCAGGGCCGGTGATCTTGGTGGCCAGGATCAGGCGATGCCGCGGTTGGTGTTGCAGCCACTCGCCGATGTAGCGCTCGGTGGATCCCTGGGTTTCCGCCCGCGCCGGCACCGGGTACATCTCGGCGGTATCGATGAAGTTGATCCCGTGCTCCACCGCGTAGTCGAGCTGTTCGAAAGCCTCAGACAAAGTATTCTGCTGCCCAAAGGTCATGGTGCCCAGGCAGATCTCCGAAACTTGCAAAGGGCTGTGGCCAAGCTGGCGGTAGCGCATGGGGAATCTCCGTCTCCAACCCTAGACAGCGCGCCAGTCCCTATTGTGCCCAAAACCTGTCGGCCTACGGGATCCCCCGCTATGCCCCCGTTCCTATTTCGGTGCGGATCCCAGCAGGGGAACGTACTCGCGGTAGAGCTGACCCAAAATTTCCAGACCGATGCGGGTGCGGTTATCGGGGGGGCGAGCCTCAATGGCCGCCTTGACTTGTAAAATCGTGCCCACCGGATAGGGGGAGCGCAGCTCCTCCCGCTTGCCCAAAAACACATCCGTAAAGTAGTCGATCAGCCGCTTGACTTCCCCCACGTCTTTGCGGGAAATGTCCATATCCAAAACGGTGGTCAACTTGGCCCGCATGGCCTGAAAACTTTGCTGGCCGGTGTTGAGGGCCACCCGCTTGGCCAGGCTATCCACCACAATTTGGGTGATCTTCTCCACATTTTGGGTGACGATTTCTCGGTGGCGGGCGGCAAAGCGCAACTGAACCTCATCCAGAAATCGTTCTCGTTCCAGAATCTGGATGCCCTGTTGCTCCAGATCCACTCCATAGCTTTGCAACTGCTTGTACTGATTCAAAACCCATTGGTTGTAGAAGGAATCGGCCAAAACTCGCCAATAGCCGATGAGGGTGGCCTCGGCAAAGGGAACGCTGACCAAATAAGCTTCGCTGGTGATGTGGCGCAAATGCTCTGTCAGCTTGTCTCGCTCCTTCTCATCCAAGTAGGAGGTGCGCGGCACCCAAACTGCCCCGTACTCGCTTTTCACCTCTCCGGGCAGGGATCCGAAGAGGGTGTCAAAAAACTGATGAATGCTGAAGAGAAGAAACTTTCCCGGATCCTGAAGGCGGTTGAGCAGTTCCTGTTTTTTCTCCTCCTGATATTGGGCCACCAATTGCTGGGCCTCGGTGATCTGGCCGCGGGCCACCTCCACATCTTGCCGCAGCTTTTCAATCTCTTCTGAGCTCACCATCTCAACGCCGGCAGGCTCCCGTTCCCCGCTGAAATAGCTGCCCCCCGGCCCGGTGCCCCCAATCCCCACCAGGGGAGCGTCGCTGTCATTGTTCAGGGTTAAGAGGCGAGAAAGAGCCTGGAGACGAACTCGCCCACTGGCAGAGCGCAGGGATCCCAGCTCCACCGGATCCCCACTTTCCCAACCGTCCAACCCACCAATGCGGTAGAGCGTGTAAAAATACTTGCTGAGTAGAAGCGCCAGCAGATGCCTGTTCTTGACCTCGTTGTACTCTAAGTAGGCCCGCAGACACAGTTGGAAGGCGATGTTGGGCAAGCTGCGACACACCTTCATAATCTGGGTGTAGACCCTCTGCAGGTGAGGCCGAAAGCTGCGTGGGATCGCCTCGGGCCGCAGGCCACGCAACAGAAACTCCTGCTGGCGCAGATCTTGAGGGGTAAAGTAAAAACTTTCTTGCCAAAGCAGCTCATCCAAGTCACGGGCAAAAATCGGTTTCAAATGGTCGATGATTTGCACCACAACCGACTCGGTGAAGACCGGTATAATCTTTTCGATGTGAAGCTGATCGTAAACGGAGCGCAGCCGCTCGCTGCGGAAGTCTTCGATGGAGATCAGCCCCTTCATGGTTCCGATCCGACCATCGCTCAGCAGGAACTTATAGACCACTTCGGCAGTGGCCCCTGGGGAGAGAACAAGAGTTCCCGTCAAGTCAGGGCAGATTTGCAGGGGGCGTAGCAGGCGGCTGGTTTCACTGACGCTGAAGCAACTCCAAGCTGCCGGGTTTAACACCACCGACGATAGGGAGGCCAACAATTGCTTCTCGTCCAAGTCCTCCAGCCGAATTTCTCCCCTGTGAGCTTCGCTAGGTCCCGGAGGCAAGCTCGCCCGCGAATCCTGAACGGCGGAAGGGGATAAGGATGGGGGAGATGTGCTCATGCGGTAAAGGCTATTGAATCTTAACGTTCACTCTAAGTCGGCGAAGGATGGATGAGTGTGATCTGTATCTCTGTATCCAATGAAAGTCTCTCAAGAAGAATCTGCCCAGAATCTGCCTCGAATTGTCTCCCGCCACCAGTATCTGGAAACGGTTAGCTTTTGGGTAGCGTGCAACCACGGTTTTGAGGATCCACAAATCGATACGTACCTTCAGCTCTGATGGATGAGGCTGCTGAGGCTTCACCCCTTTGTCGTGGACTGCTTGCCGAGCTGGTTTTCCTGACGCAACGCCTAAGCTACGATAAAAGGTCTGCCTACCAGTATGGGGTATTGGGCTGGAGTTGGGTTTGGATGCGTTTTGACTTCAGGATTGGGGTGCAGCGGTCATGGCGGCCATTTTGATTGTCGACGACGATCCGACGATTCGGCTGGTGTTGAAGCGATCCCTGGAACGACAGGGCTACACCGTGGAGATGGCCAGCAACGGTTCCGAGGGGCTGGAGCAAGCCCACCTGCTGGTGCCGGGGCTGATCATCTGTGACTGGATGATGCCGGACATGGATGGGCTGGAGGTTTGCCGACGCATCAAAGCCGATCCCAAGTTTTCCACGACGTTTTTTATTTTGCTCACCGCTCGCACCGAGGTCGAAGACCGCATCCAGGGCCTGGATGCCGGAGCAGATGAGTTTCTAAGCAAACCCATCGACCCCAATGAGTTGCGGGCACGTGTGCGGGCCGGGCTGCGCTTACACCAGCTCAGCTATGACCTGCAGCAGCAAACGGCCAGGTTACGGGCAGAATTGGCCGAGGCGGCCAGCTATGTGCGTTCTCTCCTGCCGGAGCCGGCCTATTTTCCCGACTGCAAAGTGACCCTCGAGTGGCGCTTTTTACCCTCCCAGGAATTGGGGGGAGATTCGTTTAACTATCATTGGCTGGATGAGGAACACCTGGCCATCTATCTGCTGGATGTGTCGGGGCATGGGGTGGGATCCGCTCTGTTGTCGGTGTCGGTGATGAACCAGTTGCGCACTCAAGGCTTGGCCGATGCCGATCCCCGCCAGCCGGACGCGGTCTTGCGCGCCCTCAACCACTCTTTTCAAATGGGATCCCACCATGAGATGTACTTCACCCTTTGGTATGGGGTTTATCAGCCGGGATCCCGTCTGCTCTCTTTTGCCAGTGCCGGCCACCCACCTGCCCTGCTCATCCAGGGTCAGGATTCGCTCCTGCTGAAGACTGCCAACTTGCCCATTGGCATTTTGCCCGACCTCACTTTTCAAAGGGATCAGGTGCGGATCCCGGAGAACAGCCATCTCTACCTGTTCAGCGATGGAGTTTACGAAGTCATAAACCCCCAGAGAGAACTCTGGGGGCTGAACAGTTTGATAGCCCTGCTGAGCAAGAGCGCTGACGGTGGCCTGGATCAGGTGATCCATGAGGCCCAATCCTTTCAGGGGCGGACGGACTTTGAGGATGATTTCTCCCTGCTCCGGATCAGCTTTGGTTAGAGGTGAGTTATGGCTATTGCAAGCTGCTTTGAGGCGATCCCCTGACCAAAAGGCGCGGCAAGCCCCGTCCTTCAGGGCGGGGAAGGATAGCGCCGACCGTAGCCGACGCCCTTTAAAAACGCAGTGCCGGCCATGTGAATATCGTTGTCATCACGCATAGGCCAAGAATACGATTGAGCGATGCAACGACTTCAAGCCTTCAAGTACGAATTGCTGCCCAACAGCCAGCAGGAACGGCAGATGCGCCGCTTTGCTGGCTCCTGCCGGTTCGTCTAC